>JBNLCA010000466.1:0-6607 GCA_050303575.1 Paracoccaceae bacterium | reverse complement strand
AACGCCCAGAAGACGATGAAGACCGGCGGCTGGTCCTCGTCCGGCACCGAGTCGAGGCCCGCGAGCGGCGTCGTCAGGTCGTGGGTCAGGATCAGCGACGAGAGGTTCGGGATGCCCACCGCGTAGTCGAGGGTCTGCGTCTCGTCGTTCGGGATGCCGAAGATGTAGAGCGGCGCATGGCCGTTCGGGTGGCTCTCGTAATGGCCCTCCATCGCCATCACCTTGACCGGCTGATGCTCGAGCGTGTTGAGACCGTGCAAATCGCCGAGGAAGATCTGCACCGGCGCGACGATCGCCGCCATCCACATCGCCATCGAGAACATCGTGCGGGTGGCCTGGGTTGCCTCGCCTCTCTGCCGAAGCAGGTGAAACGCGCCGACCCCGCCGACGATGAAGGCCGTGGTCAGGTAGGCCGCCGTCACCGTGTGCATCAGGCGGTAGGGGAAGGAGGGGTTGAAGATCACCTCCCAGAAATTCACCGGCAGGAACTGGAGCGTGTCGGGGTCGATCTCGAACCCGGCGGGCGTGTGCATCCAGCTGTTCACGCTCAGGATCCAGAAGGCCGAGATGAAGGTGCCGACCGCCACCATCGCCGTTGCCGCCATGTGAAGGCCCGGTCCCACCCGGTCGCGGCCGAAGAGCATGATGCCGAGGAACCCTGCTTCCAGGAAGAAAGCCGAGAGCACCTCGTAGGCCATCGGCGCGCCGATCACCGGCCCGGCGCGATCCGAGAAGACCGACCAGTTGGTCCCGAACTGGTAGGACATCACGATGCCCGAGACGACGCCCATGGCGAACGCCAGGGCGAAGATTTTCACCCAGTAGCGGAAGAGATCTAGGAAGTGCTGCTTCCCGGTCCAGAGCCAGAGCGCGTTCAGCACGGCAAGGTAGCTCGCCAGCCCGATGGTGAAGGCGGGGAACAGGAAGTGGAACGACACCGTGAAGGCGAACTGGATGCGCGCCAGCATGATGGCGTCGAGCTGGAACAGACTGTCGGTCATGCCGGCCTCCGTCCTGAAGTCGGGGCGGACTGAATGCCTGCCGGGCGGGAAACACAACCCCCGGCGGTGCGACGCAACGTCCCGCTGACGCAGGCGTGAATTTTCCTGTTCCCTTTGTGTGCCGCTTCGCCTATAGGCACCCGCTACATGCGCGTGGGGCCCGCTCTGGCCAGAATCATCCGGTACCGATCCCGGGTCTCAGGCGTTCACGTTTTTTGCAGACCCGGAAGGGAAGACCAGATGGCCAACTCAGCCTCCTCGAAAAAGCGCGCCCGCCAGGCCGAGCGTCGCACCGACGTCAACAAGGCCCGCCGCTCGCGCATCCGCACATACCTCCGCAAGGTCGAGGAAGCGCTTGCCTCGGGCAACAAGGAAGCCGCCGCCGAAGCGCTGAAATCCGCCCAGCCGGAACTGATGCGCGGCGTCACCAAGGGCGTCCTCCACAAGAACACCGCTTCGCGGAAGATCTCCCGCCTTGCCTCGCGCGTGAAGGCGCTGGGCTAAGCTACACACTGCCTCGCGCAGGCTTGCGAACGCCGCCGTCACCGGCGGCGTTTCGGTTTTTTCGCGCTTGTTTTGTTGGGTTCTGATGCAAAGCAGCACCCCCTTCGGGATTCGTTCCGACTATCTTCGAGTCAAGCGCGAAGTTCTGTTGCAGGCGGCTCAGGGCCGAAGGTAGCTTGCCGATGCGATTCACGTCGCCTTGGGGGGACCAGGGATTGGGCACGGGCAGACCGACGCGGTGAGGACGGGGACATCCCGCCGCGACACAGGCCGCCGTTTTCGAGTTTGAGCTCGTGCTTTCGGAACTGCGAACCGGCTCTGCCGCCGGTGCTGCGATACCGATCCGTCGTGCCGGTGCTGCTACCGGGCGACGTGCAATATCTCCGGTCCGGTTGGCTGCCGCCGATCCAGGTGCGTTCGGGCTTCGTGCGTGTAGGGGGGCATTTTTCGCTGCGCGCGTTACCAAACGTAAAATGGGCACAAGAATGACAAACGAGACCTGGGGACATGTGCTTTCCGAACTGCAGAAGACCATCGGCAAGAACAACTACACGACCTGGATCGAGCCGCTCGAATTCGCACATCTGAAGGACGGGGTCGCGACCATCTCGGTGCCGACCACCTTCGTCGGCAACTGGGTTTCGCGCACTTACGGCGAGCAGATCCTGCGCCAACTGGCCCAGGCGGGCGCCAAGGTGCAGCGCGTCGAGTTCGTCGCCCGCAAGAGTGCGCCGGAGGCCGCCAAGACCGAGGACGGCGCCAAGTCGAGGCGCGCCGCCCAGAAGCCGAAACCGGCGGACGACATCGAGCTGCCGGGCGCGCCCCTGGACCAGCGCTTCACCTTCGACAGCTTCGTCGTCGGCAAGCCGAACGCGCTTGCCCACGCGGCGGCCAAGCGCGTTGCCGAGGGCGGGCCGGTCTCGTTCAACCCGCTCTTCCTCTATGGCGGCGTCGGGCTGGGCAAGACGCACCTGATGCACGCGATCGCCTGGGACCTCCAGACCCGCCGGCCGGACCTGCGCGTCGTCTACCTGTCGGCCGAGCAGTTCATGTACCGCTTCATCCAGGCGCTGCGCGACAAGGACACGATGGCGTTCAAGACGCTCTTCCGTTCGGTCGATGTCCTGATGGTCGATGACGTCCAGTTCATTGCCGGCAAGGACTCGACGCAGGAAGAGTTCTTCCACACGTTCAACGCGCTGGTGGACCAGAACAAGCAGATCATCATCTCGGCCGACCGTGCGCCGGGCGAGATCAAGGACCTCGAGGACCGGATCAAGTCACGCCTGCAATGTGGTCTCGTCGTCGACCTGCATCCGACCGACTACGAACTGCGCCTGGGCATCCTCCAGCAGAAGGCCGACATCTACCGCAACCAGTATCGCGGGCTGGTGCTGGCCGATGGCGTGCTGGAATTCCTCGCCCACCGGATCACCACGAACGTGCGTGTCCTGGAAGGCGCGCTGACCCGGCTTTTTGCCTTCGCCTCGCTCGTCGGGCGCGAGATCACGCTCGACCTCGCGCAGGACTGCCTGGCCGACATCCTCAAGCAGTCGGACCGCAAGGTCACGGTCGAGGAGATCCAGCGCAAGGTGTCCGAGCACTACAACATCCGCCTGTCGGACCTGCTGGGGCCGAAGCGCCTGCGCACCGTCGCGCGGCCGCGGCAGGTGGCGATGTACCTTGCCAAGAAGCTGACCACTCGGTCGCTGCCGGAAATCGGCCGCCGCTTCGGCGGGCGCGACCACACCACGGTCATGCATGGCGTGCGCCGCATCGAAGAGCTGAAGGCCGAGGACGCGCAACTGGCCGAGGACCTCGAACTCCTGCGCCGGACTCTGGAGAGCTGACGCCCTCCCGCATTTGCGCCTGATACAGATGCCTGCACGCCGATAGCCGGCCGCAGGCACTTTTCATTTGCGCTGGCATGGCGGCCCTAACCCCGTCCCGCTAACCCTCCGTCACGCGGAACCAATGCCGGGGGAACTGGCCCAGGTTCTCAGTCTGGAAGGCCAGGGACTCTTCGGTGCAGCCGAACTCCGAGGTGAAGTTCCGGTCGCCACCCATTATCGCTTCGAGCGCGTCCGAGGGAAAATCCATGAGCTGGCCCAGCACCATCGCCTGAACCGAGATCTCGGCGCGGTTGTCGCGAAAATACATGAAGCTTTCGAGCGTCTCCGAGTCGAAGTCGCTGACCCCGGTCAGAATGACCTGGATTTCGGGGCTGCCGGGCGGGGTGAAGGCGATAGTGAGGTCGGCCAGCGTGATCTGAACCGTTCCTGGGGACGCGATCTGCATCTCGGCGATGCCGGTGACCTCGGCACTGTCCACACCCATCTGGGTGGCGAAGACATGTCCGAAATCCTCGGGGTCGATCCGCCATGTGCCGACAAGGCACTCGTCGACCGCCGCCTGGGCAACCCCGGCCGCCAAGAGCGTGCCGGCGAAAAGGGCGGCGAAGAGCACCTGCGAGATGCGATTTTTCATGATGGTCCCCAACTGTCCTTTCCTGTCCGTCGCACGGGCGCGCCGCGCCGTTCAATATCCCCTCCGCATGGCTGGGGATAACCACCGGAACCCGGCCGAAAAGGCTTGTGCCCGTTGGCCAAATGGCTAATTTTGCGGTCCCGGGACGTGAAGCCACCAACAGGTGGGGTGGGAGCGAGAATGAAGATCAGCATCGAACGTGGCACGCTTCTGAAGGCGCTGGCGCAGGCGCAGTCGGTGGTCGAGCGGCGCAACACTATCCCGATCCTGGCGAACGTGCTGATCGAGGCCGAGGGCGAGACGGTCAGCTTCCGCGCCACCGACCTCGACATCGAGGTCTTGGACAAGGTCAAGGCGCAGGTCGAGAAAGCCGGCGCGACGACGGTCAGCGCGGTGATGCTGCACGAGATCGTCCGAAAGCTTCCCGACGGTGCGTTGGTGAACCTCACCGACGACAAGACGTCCGGCCGGCTGACGGTGCAGGCGGGGCGCTCGAACTTCTCGCTCGCGACGCTGCCCAAGGAAGATTTCCCGGTGATGGCGTCTTCTGAATATACGTCGAACTTCTCGTGTCCTGCGCCGGTCCTGCGCCGTCTCTTCGACAAGGCGAAGTTCGCGATCTCGACCGAGGAGACGCGCTACTACCTGAACGGCGTCTACATGCATGTCGCCGAAAGCGACGGCGGCAAGGTGCTGCGCTGCGTGGCGACCGACGGCCACCGGCTCGCCCGGATCGACGCCGAGCTGCCGTCGGGTGCCGACGGGATGCCGGGCGTGATCGTGCCGAGGAAGACCGTGGGCGAACTGAGGAAGCTTCTCGACGACGACGAGATGCAGATCGCGGTCAGCGTCAGCGAGACCAAGGTGCGTTTCGCGACGCCCGAGATCACCCTGACCTCGAAGGTCATCGACGGCACCTTCCCCGACTATGCCCGCGTCATCCCGACCGGCAACACCAAGCGGCTCGAGGTCGACGCCTCGGAATTCGCTCAGGCCGTGGACCGGGTTGCGACCGTGTCGTCCGAACGCAGCCGCGCGGTTAAGCTGGCGCTCGAAGAGGACCGGCTGGTTCTTTCGGTCAACGCGCCGGACTCGGGCGCGGCCGAGGAGGAGCTGGCCGTGGCCTATGGCGACGAGCGGCTCGAGATCGGCTTCAATGCCAAGTACCTGCTGGAGATCGCCAGCCAGGTCGACCGCGAGAACGCCGTCTTCATGTTCAACTCGTCCGGCGATCCGACGCTGATGCGCGAGGGGAACGACGCCTCGGCGGTCTATGTCGTGATGCCGATGCGCGTGTGATGGAGCGCGGAGCGGGGGCGTTGCGCCTCCGCACCCGCGAGGCTGTTTCTGATCGGAAGGGAAGGGGCGCGTGCGGCTGGCGGTGAGCGAGCTGAGGCTGTCGCATTTCCGCAGCCACCGCGCGGCTCGGCTGGCGCTGGCGGGCGGGCCGGTCGCTATTTACGGGGCCAACGGGGCCGGCAAGACCAACATTCTCGAGGCGGTTTCGCTGCTGTCACCCGGGCGCGGGCTCAGGCGCGCGGTGGCGGACGAGATGGCGCGCCGGCCCGAAGCCGTGGGGTGGAAGATCGCCGGCGTTCTGGAGAGCCTGCATCAGGTTCACGAGGTCGAGACCTGGGCCGAACCGGGCGGGCCGCGTCAGGTCCGGATCGACGGCAAGGCGGCGGCGCAGGTGGCTTTGGGCCGGATCTCGCGGGTGGTCTGGCTGACCCCGGCGATGGACCGTTTGTGGACGGAAGGCGCGGACGGGCGGCGACGGTTCCTCGACCGGCTGACGATGAGCTTCGAGCCGGGTCATGCCGAGGCGGTCCTGGACTACGAAAAGGCGATGCGCGAGCGGAACCGGTTGTTGCGTGACCAGGTGACGGACGCGCACTGGTACGTCGCGCTCGAAAGGCAGATGGCCGCAGCCGGCGAGCGGATCGCGGCGAACCGGCGCATGGCGGTCGAGCGGCTGGCCGCCGCGCAGGAGGGGGCAGAGACGGCCTTTCCCGCTGCGGACCTCGCCATCGACGGCTGGACCACGGAAGGCGAGGCGGGGGATCTGGCGGCGGCGCTGGCCGAGTCGCGGCGGGCCGATCTGGCGGCGGGGCGGACGCTGGTCGGACCGCATCGGGATGACCTCAGGGCCGTCTACGCGGCAAAGGGTGTGGCGGCAGACCAATGCTCGACCGGCGAGCAGAAGGCGCTCCTCCTGTCGCTGGTGCTGGCGAACGCGCGCGCGCTGGCGCAGGACTTCGGCGCGGCGCCGATCCTTCTCCTTGACGAGGTGGCGGCGCATCTTGATGCGGGGCGCCGCGCGGCGCTCTATGACGAGATCTGCGCGCTCCGGGCGCAGGCCTGGATGACCGGCACGGGCCGCGAACTCTTTGATGCGCTCGGGGACCGGGCGGAGTATGTCGAGGTGACCGAGGCGGCGGGCGTCTCGGACGTCAGGAAGGCCGGACCATGACACCGCAACGCGTCACGCTGATCACGCTGGGGGTCGAGGACCTGGCCGCCGCGCGCGCTTTCTACAGGGCGCTCGGCTGGCAGGAGCATCCGTCGAGCCAGGACGGGGTCGCCTTCTACCAGATGCACGGCACGGTCTTCGGCCT
>JBNLCA010000465.1:0-3524 GCA_050303575.1 Paracoccaceae bacterium | reverse complement strand
GCCATTCGCTCAGGTCCGAGGCCGAAGGGCTGGCCGAGCTCATCTCGCGTTTCCGCATCGGCGAGGCGGAAGGCGCGCCGATCCGGCTGGAGAGCCGCCGTCGCGGCGCAAGCGCAGGAACGGCCGCGGCGCCGCGCGTGTACGAGGTGGCGGCGCCCGCACCCCGGCGCGCGCAGGACCGCCAGGATCTTGCGGCGCCGAGGGATGTCTCCCCCGCGGCCACGAAGCAGGCGGCGGCCCCGACACCAGCGGACCCGAAACCGGTGGCCATTCCGAAGCGGGTGGCGGCCGGCGCTGCCGACTGGGCGCAGGACGTCTCGATCGACTCGGATGCCGGGTGGGAAAGTTTCTGAGCGCGGCTGCGCCGGTCCCGTTGCGGGTCCGGTCGCTGCAAACATGTCGGGGAGGACATGACGGTTCGGATCGTTCTTCTGGATTTCAGGCCGCTCTGGCTCTCCCGGATGCGGGAGGGGCTGGCGCGTTTGCCGCGGCTGGAGGTCGTTGGCGTCGCGACGACGCCGGCGCAGGCGATGCGCCAGATCCATGCGCTCGCTCCGGATGCGCTGGTCGTCGTTGGCGCAATGGCGGATGCCGTCCAGGCCCCGGACTTCGCGGCAGCGGCACGCCGTCACGGCGTCGCGATCGTTCCCGTGGGTGAGGCTCGACCGGCGCGCGCAGGGGCTGCTCGCCGCGGGGTGCAGACACGCGCGCCGTCCGACGAGAACTCGGTGACCGAGGCCGAGGTCACGCATCTGGCGGCCGCCGTGCGTGCCGCGGTTCCGCGCGGCCGGAGGGCCGAAGATGGTGCCGGTGGTGCCGAAGCGGCGCCCGGTCGCGTCCGCTCCGGCGCGAGTGCCGCACCGACCGCGCCCCGGACAATACTCATCGGGGCATCGACCGGCGGGGTCGAAGCCTTGTACGAGATCCTGCCCCGGTTCCCGTCCGATTGCCCGCCCACTCTGGTTGTCCAGCACATGCGCGCCGCCCTGACCGGCAACTTCGTCGCGGGCCTGGCGCGGTCAAGCCGCGCACGCGTCACCGAGGCCAGGGACGGCACACCGCTGGAGCGCGGACACGTCTACATTGCGCCCGGCGGCGCCCGCCACCTGGCGATTGCCGGCGGCAGCGTGCCGGCCTGCCGCCTGGTCGAGGCGGCGCCGCGCTCGGGCCACCGCCCGTCGGTCGATGTGCTCTTCGACGCGGCGTCGGAGCTGCGCGCCCCGCCGGTCGCGGCGCTGCTGACCGGCATGGGACGCGACGGGGCAGAGGGTCTTCTCGGCATCCGCAGCCGCGGCGGGCACACGATCGCGCAGGACCGCGCCACCTCGGCGGTCTACGGCATGCCGCGGGTGGCGGCCGAGCTCGGCGCCGCGGTCGAGATCCTGCCGCTTGCCGAGATCGGCCCGGCCCTCCTCAGGGCCGCGACCGCTCGCGCCAGGTCCGACGTCCGGGTGCCGTCATGATTTCGGCACCGGGCGAAAGCCGTAACCTTGTCGTGCTGCAGGGCGAGTTCCGAATCTCGGACGATCCGCGCGATATCCTCTTCACAATTCTCGGCTCGTGCGTCGCCGCCTGCATTCGCGACCCGGTCGCCGGGGTCGGCGGGCTGAACCATTTCCTTCTGCCCGGCACCGGGCGGGCCGACGCCAACACGCTGAAATACGGACTGCACGCGATGGAGCTCCTGATCAACGCGCTGATCCGGGCGGGGGCGCAGCGCGGCCGACTCGAGGCGAAGCTCTTTGGCGGGGCGCGGATCCAGATCGGATTGCCGGACGTCGGCCGCTCGAACGCCGAGTTTGCCGAGGAATTCCTGCGCCGCGAAGGGTTGCGCTACGTGGGTGGAAGCCTGGGTGGCACGCAGGGCCGCAAGATCCGTTACCGGCCAGTCACCGGCGAGGCGCGCCAGATGCTGATGGTCGGGGCCGAGTTGCCGCCGGAACCAGCGGCGCCACTGGCACCGCCGACGAAGGGAGGCGACGTCACGCTGTTCTGACCCGCCTCCCCGGGCCCGGGGAGTGCCAGGTGCAATTGTCTGGCAGGATGGGTCCTGGTCGCCGGGCGGCCCAGATGCCGTCGCCCCGATGCGTGACTTGTCATCTGGCCGGTGCCGGGGCGGGTGCCCGATATCTGCCGATGCCCCCGCCGGCGCGACGCGCCGACGATGTTCAGAGGAGGCCGCGCCCGGCGAGGTTCCTCATCAGGGCCGCGGTGCCGAAGGTCCATTCCGCCGCCTCGGTCGAGAGGCGGACGGTGTTTCGCAGGGCGCCGAGCGCCTCGGCGCTGATCGTCACCACGTCGCCCATGTGATGGGTGAAGCCCTGGCCCGGTCCGTCGCGGTCCTGCACGGGCGCGAACATCGTGCCGAGGTAGAGTAGGAACCCGTCGGGATACTGGTGGTGGCGGCCGCGCGCCTGCTTGACGAGATCGGCCGGGTCGCGGCTGATCTCGGACATCGAGGAGCGGCCGTCCAGCACGAAGCCGTCCTCGCCCTCGACGCGCAGGTGAACCTCGGTCCGGCGCACGTCGTCGAGCGAGAAGGTGGCGTCGAAGATGCGGATGAACGGTCCGACCGACGCGGCGGCGTTGTTGTCCTTGGCCTTGCCGAGAAGCAGCGCCGAGCGCCCCTCGACGTCGCGCAGGTTGACGTCGTTGCCGAGCGTGGCGCCGACGATACGGCCGGTGGAATCGACGGCGAGGACAACCTCGGGCTCGGGATTGTTCCACTTCGAGATCGGGTGCAGGCCGACCTCGGCGCCCCAGCCGACGGCGGACATCGGCTGCGCCTTGGAGAAGACCTCGGCATCGGGGCCAATGCCGACCTCGAGATATTGCGACCAGAGCCCGTCCTTCTGGAGGAGCGCCTTGACCTCGGCGGCCTTGGGCGAGCCGGGGACGAGGTCGCGCAACTGGGCGCCGATGACCTCGCCGATGCGGCTGCGGATCTCCTCGGCGCGGCCGGCGTCGCCGCGTGCGGCTTCCTCGATCACGCGCTCGACCATCGACCGGGCGAAGGTGACGCCGCAGGCCTTGACCGCCTGGAGGTCGCAGGGGGCGAGCAGACGCGTGTCCTCGGCGTCCGCACCGATGCTGGCCTTGGCGATGTCGTCGAGCGCGCCGACGGCTTCGCCCGTGATGCCGGCGACGAAGGCGGGGATGTCGGACTGTTCGAGAAGATCGCGCATGGTCGGCGCGTCTCGCGTGGTGATGTCGACAAGCTGGCCGTCGCGCAGGGTGACGAGGCAGGGGCCGACGCCCTTGCGCCAGACGCGGCCGACATAGGTTCCGGTCGAGGGAAGTCCGATCATGGCGGCTCCTTGCGGGTCGTTGTCGTCAGGGGATGGCGGGCGTCCGGACCGCGCCGGTCGGGCGCGGTCCGGGCGGGCTCGTGCCGCCTCAGGTCTGGGTGCCGAGCTTGCGGATCCGGTCGAAGCCGACGGCGATGATGATGAACGAGCCGATAAATGCGCCCTGCCAGAAGGTCGAGATGCCCAGCAGGATCAGCGAGTTGCGGATCACCTCGA
>JBNLCA010000464.1:0-2960 GCA_050303575.1 Paracoccaceae bacterium | reverse complement strand
ACCGACGAACCCTGTACGCCGTCCGTCGACGCCTGCGTCGAGCAGCTGAACGGCATGGCCCGCCGGATGGAGCAGCAGGGCGAGGCGGCCTGCGAGGAAGCCGCCCAGATCGCCGCCGTCGACGGCGTCCCCGACCTCGGCCGTACCGCCTGCATGCTGCGAGAGACGGCGCTGAGGGCGGTGCGGCTGGCGGACCTGAGGAGGGACGACCCATGAACGGCGTGCTCCGGCCCGCAGCGTTTTCGGTGCTTCTTTGCACTGCCGGTTCGGCGGAAGCGAACGCGATAATCCCCTATTCGCCGCCGCCCGAACTCCGATCCCGGTACGATTGCCTTGTCTCGATGATGGACATGGAGGTCATGGACGGGTGCGTCGCCGACGGGATGGCAAGCTGTCAGGCGGACGGTACGGATGAGACGGTGTGCATTGTGCGGGAGTGGTTCGCCTGGCAAGAGCTGCGCATTGGGATAGACTGGGACCGCCCGCCGATCCTAGGCACCTACGGCACGATGGAGTCGGACGAGGCCGAGCGTCTCTACGACGATCCGGCTTACCACGCCGGCACGCTACCTTGCCTTGGCGGCACCTCCGACCGGCAGGTCCTGATGGACGGTGCCCTGATCGCGGCGCAGTCCGCGCTCAACCACCATGTCATCATGACGCGCAGGCGAATGAGATGAAACTCGCTTCCTCCGCCCTCCCTACCTCCGACACCTTCCGCCAGAACCGCGCGGCGCACGAGGCGATGCTGGCGCGTGTCGCCGAGGCGGCGGCACTGGCGGCGGGCGGGGGCGGGGAGAAGGCGCTCGCCCGGCATGTCTCGCGGGGCAAGATGCCGCCGCGGGAACGAGTGGCGAACCTGCTCGATCCCGCCGCGCCGTTCCTCGAGATCGGCGCCACGGCGGCGCACGGGATGTATGACGGCGCGGCGCCGGCCGCCGGGGTCATCGCCGGCATCGGCCGCATCCACGGTCAGGAGGTCATGGTCGTCGCCAACGACGCCACCGTGAAGGGCGGCACCTACTATCCGATGACGGTCAAGAAGCACCTGCGCGCGCAGGAGATCGCTCAGGAATGCCGGCTGCCCTGCATCTACCTCGTCGACTCGGGTGGCGCCAACCTGCCGAACCAGGACGAGGTCTTCCCCGACCGCGACCATTTCGGCCGCATCTTCTTCAACCAGGCGCAGATGAGCGCGAAGGGCATTCCGCAGATCGCCGCCGTGCTCGGATCGTGCACTGCCGGAGGGGCCTACGTTCCGGCGATGTCCGACATCTCGGTGATCGTGCGGGACCAGGGCACGATCTTCCTGGCCGGTCCGCCCCTGGTGAAGGCCGCGACGGGCGAGGTGGTCAGCGCCGAGGACCTCGGCGGCGGCGACGTCCACACCCGGCTTTCGGGCGTCGCCGACTACCTGGCCGAGGATGACGCCCACGCGCTTGCCATCGTGCGCCGCGCGGTGGGCGGGCTGAACCGCCGCAAGCCCGAGACCGTCGTCTGGGAGACGCCGGAAGACCCGGCCTACGACCCGGACGAACTCCTCGGCGTAGTCCCCGCCGACCTGCGCACGCCCTACGACATCCGCGAGGTCATCGCACGGATCGTCGACGGCAGCCGCTTCGACGAGTTCAAGCCGCGCTTCGGGGAAACGCTGGTGACGGGCTTCGCGCACGTCATGGGCTGCCCGGTCGGCATCATCGCCAACAATGGCGTTCTCTTTTCGGAAAGCGCCCAGAAGGGGGCGCACTTCGTCGAGCTCTGTTCGCAGCGCGGCACGCCGCTGGTGTTCCTGCAGAACATCACCGGGTTCATGGTCGGCCGGAAGTATGAGAACGAGGGGATCGCCCGCCACGGCGCCAAGATGGTCACCGCCGTCGCGACGACGTCGGTGCCGAAGATCACGATGATCGTCGGCGGCTCGTTCGGCGCAGGCAACTATGGCATGGCCGGCCGCGCCTATTCGCCCCGCTTCCTGTGGACCTGGCCCATCAGCCGCATTTCGGTCATGGGCGGCGAGCAGGCGGCAGGCGTCCTCGCCACCGTGAAACGCGACGGGATCGAGCGGGCAGGGGGCGCGTGGTCCGCCGACGAAGAGGCCGAGTTCAAACGCCCGACGATCGACATGTTCGACCGCCAGTCGGACCCGCTCTACGCCTCGGCCCGGCTTTGGGACGACGGCATCATCGATCCGAGGAAATCGCGAGAGGTGCTGGCGCTGTCGCTGAGCGCCGCACTGAGCGCGCCGATCGAGGAAACACGCTTCAGCGTGTTCCGCATGTGATGATCCGGGACCTCACCGGACGCCTCAGGGGCATGCTGCCCGAACTCCGGCTGCCGGAGTTCGGGCGCGAGGTCGAGATCCCGGTGTTTCTCATCCACATTTCGCCGGACGCCGAGGACTACTTCTTCCTCATCGATTTCGAGCAGTTCGCCGAGAAGTCGACCGAAGGCCTCTTCGTCCGGCCGAAACTCAAGCTCTGGGCCGGCCGTGACGACTTCTCGCGAGCCACATTCGCCGCGCATTTCCGCGAGGTCTTTCAGGCCGAGTTCGACCGGATGCGCGCCGAGCTCGCGTCCGGCAAGCAGAAGCGCGGCTGGCTGACCTGGGGCGATGCGCTCGGCATCGTTCCGAACCTTGTCGGCGGATTGCTTGCGAACCTCCTCCTGATGATCGCCGCCTCGACGGGCAAGGCGCTCTTCGGCCAGCTCGTCCCCACATGGATGAAGGGCAAGAGCGATGCCGCGAAGCTCGAAGCCCGCATCGACGACCTGCGTTCGGCGGCCGAGAAGGCCTTGGCCAAGGTCGATGTGGCGCTTCATCGCGAGCTTTACGATCACGCCTTCCGCGACGGCCCGCGCGGACCGGTCTCGGGCATCGACCGCGACGCGTGGCCGCTTCCGGCCCATGTCCGCGTGCATCTCGACGACGGAAGGAGCGGGTCTTGGTGGTGATCTCCGAG
>JBNLCA010000463.1:0-5211 GCA_050303575.1 Paracoccaceae bacterium | reverse complement strand
TCTCCGCCTCGGCCGCCGCGCTGACGGCCTGCGCACCGCGCGCGGCGATCACGCTGGTGCCAGAGGTCGTGCCCGGCGCATCGCTCAGGGACATCTTCGTCGCCACCACCCGGACCGAGGATGCCGACGGCACCTTCGGCTCGGGCCGCTCGTTCGGCGCCGACTTTGCGCGCTACCTCGTCTCGATCCCGCCGGACCACCAGCCGGGAAAGATCGAGCTGCCGCGCCGGTCGGGCGTCGATCCGGCCCGCGACTTCACCGTCGCCGAGGAGGCGGTCTTCCCTTCTGCACGCCCGTTCCGGGCCGAGCTTTCGGCCGCGCTCCGCGCTTCGCCGCGCGGGCGGCGCGAGGCAGTGGTCTATGTCCACGGCTTCAACAACACCTTCGCCGACGGCCTCTACCGGATCGCCCAGATCGGCCACGATCTCGATGTTCCCGCCGTGTCGGTCCACTATTCCTGGCCCTCGGCCGGCAAGCCGCTGAATTATGCCTATGACCGCGACAGCGTGCTTTTCGCGCGTGACGGCCTGGCGCAGCTGCTCAGGGAGGTCCGCGCCGCCGGCGCCGAACAGGTCACCCTGGTCGCCCACTCGCTCGGCGCGATCCTGTCGATGGAGGTGATGCGTCAGCTTGCCATCGGGGAGACAGGCCTCGCCCGCCGGCTGGTCGACGCGGTGATCCTCTTCTCGCCGGATATCGACGTCGAGCTTTTCCGGGCGCAGGCGCTCAGGATCGGGCGGCTGCCGGACCCGTTCGTCATCTTCACCTCGCGCCGCGACAAGGCGCTGGCACTGTCGGCGCGGCTGACCGGGCAACGCGAGCGCCTGGGCAACCTCCGGAACCCCGACGTGATCGGGGACCTTAAGGTCGTCATCATCGACACGTCCGGCTTCCGTGCCGGGGGCGGCGATCATTTCGCGGTGGCGCAGTCGCCGGCGCTGCAGAAGATCCTCGCCAATATCGGCGCGGTCGACGCGGCGCTGGGCGAGGATCAGTCCGGCCGTACGGGTCTGTTCCCCGGCACAGTCCTGACCCTGCAGAACGCGACGGCAATCATCCTCTCGCCGGTGACCGCGATCCGGTGATCAGCGCGACGAACCGGGCTGGCGCCTGAGATAGACGTAGTAGGCGCCCGCGCCGCCGTGGCTGCGATGCGCCTCGGTCACCTGGAGCACGAAGGGCGAGACCGGCGCCATCGCAAGCCAGACCGGCACCTGGTGTTTCAGCGCCCCGCGCGGGCTGGGGATCGGGCCGCCGTCATCGCGGTCGCGGCCCTTGCCGGTGACGACAAGGACCAGCCGCTTGCCCTCGGCATGGCTGCGCAGGACGAAAGCCGTCAGGCGGGGATGCGCCTCGGCCAGGGTCATGCCGTGCAGGTCGATCTTCCCCTCGGGCTTCAGCTTGCCGCGCAGCATCCGGCCGAAGGCCTTGCGGTCCATCCGCACCGGCTGGCCGGCAAGGCTTTCCGACAGGCCCGGCTTCAGGACGTGGCCCGCCGTCCGGGGCACCGCCTTCTCGCCCAGCCGGAAGGCTGGCGGCTCGTACATCGCGCGCGGCTCGGGCATCTTCTTCGGCTCGGGCTGCACCTTCACCGCCTTGCGCTTGGGATGAAGCGGCCGCGCCGAATGCGCGACCTGGTCCCACAGCGCGGAATCCTCGGGCGAAAGACCGCGCGGCCGACGGCGGGGAAGCTCGGTCATCCGCCCGGCGCCAGCTGGTAGGCCTTGTCGATCGGCAGAAGCACGACGATCCGGCCCGGATCCTTGACACGGCCCGCCCGGAATCCGGCCAGATCGCCGGTGCCGTAGAAGATGTCGGCCCGCTGCGCGCCCTTGATCGCCGAGCCGGTATCCTGCGCGATCATCAGCCGGCGAAGGGGCTCGGTCCCCGCCTTCTCGATCCAGACCGGCGCGCCCAGGGGCACGAAGGCCGGGTCGATGGCCACCGTCCGCATCGGCGTGATCGACCGGCCCATCGCCCCGATCGGACCACGCTCGGCCGGGACGTCGCCGATCTCGCGGAAGAAGACGTAGCTGGGGTTGTGGCGCAGGAGCGCCTCGCCCGCGACCGGGTTGCGGCGCACCCAGTTCTTGATCGCGTCGGCCGAGGCCTGGTGCGCAGCGAAGATGCCGCGCCGGATCAGTTCCTGCCCGATGGACCGGTAGGGATGGCCGTTCGCCCCGCCATAGCCGACGCGGATCATCCCGCCCTCGGCCAGACGGATGCGGCCCGACCCCTGGATCTGCAGGAAGAAGAGCTCGACCGGATCGTCGACCCAGGCGATCTCGAGGCCCTTGCCCGCCAGAAGCCCGCGCGTCTCGATGTCGGCGCGGCTGTACCAGACCGAGCCCGACGGCAACTCGCGCGGCGCCTTGTAGACCGGGTAGCGGAAGCGCGCGGTGCGGATGCGCGAGCCGTCGAGTTCGGGCTCGAAGTAGCCGGTGAACAGTGCCGTCGCCTCGCCGCCGACCAGTACCGGCCGGAAGAGCAGCTCGAAGAACGGCTTCGCCGCCGGAGCCTGCGTCGCCAGGGCGCAGAGCGACTGCCACTCGGGATCCTCGAGGTCCGGGCAGGTCTCGAGAAACGCCTGCAGCGCCGCTTCGTGGTCGTCGTCGTTCCAGCCCTGGAGCTCCTCGAACGACAGGATGCGATGTGTGACGTCGGCTGTTGCCGGGTCCGGCCCGCTCATCCCGAGCAGGCCGAGGAAAAGGGCGCCCGCAAGCGCGCGCCTCATTCGCCGGTCGCGACCAGCTGCCAGTTCGGATCGCCGGCGCCCATGGTGCGGGCAAAGGTCCAGACATCCTTCTGGCGCTTGATTTCGGTCAGGCTGCCTTCGATGATCGTTCCGGCGTCGTTGCGCACTGCCGAGGTCGTCTCGGCGACGAAGCGCAGCGTGATCTCGCCCTCGCGCTCGGCCTGGTCGAAATGCGCGTCGTCGACCGCGATCTCGCGCAGGCCGACGAAGTTCGACTCGATGGTCAGGCCCTGGCGCTTGCGCTCCTCGACGACCGAATTGAAACTTTCGTAGACATCGTCCGAAATGAAGGGCCGGATCGATTGCAGATCGCCCCGCTCGAACGCCATCAGGATCATCTCGTAGGCGCCGCGCGCACCCTTCATGAACTCTCCGACCGAGAAGCTCGGCTCGGCGCGCTTCATCTCGGCCAATGCCGCGGCGGCACTGCTGCCCTCGGGCACGTGGTCGATGATGTCGTGATCGGGGCCGCCCTCGACGACCTCGAAGTCGCGACGCTTGCCGGAGGCGTCCTCGCGCGGAGCGGGAACGGGCGGACGTTCGAACCCGTCCCGCGTGCCGAGAACGGCCCGCAGACGCAGGATCAGGAAGATCGCAATGCCGGCCAGGACGATCAGTTGGATCACGGCGGAACTCATCACAATCCTTTCGGGCGGGTTGGTATCGCGGACGCGCGATACATATGTAAGTCACGCCCCGGCACAAGTCCACCTTGGGGCCGATGGAGGATGCGATGCCACTTGTGCTTCTGTTCCTTGCCATTCCGCTGATCGAGATCGCCCTTTTCATCAAGGTGGGCGGCCTGATCGGCCTGTGGCCGACGCTGGCAATCGTGGTCGTGACCGCGATCCTCGGCGCCTTCCTCGTCAAGGCGCAGGGCCTGCGCGCGATGAACGACCTGCGCGGCTCGATCAGCCGGCTCGACGATCCGACGCGGCCGCTCGCCCACGGGGCGATGATCCTCTTCGCGGGCGCGCTTCTGCTGACGCCCGGCTTCTTCACCGACGCGCTCGGCTTCCTGCTCCTGATCCCGGCGGTCCGGAGCTGGGTGATGCGCAAGGTCGCCGCGAAGGTCCAGGTGCGGAGCTTCACCTACGGCTCGGCCACGCCGCCCGACGATGTTCTGGACGGCGAGTACCGGGACGTCTCGCCCGACCAGCGGCCGACGCACCGTCCGACGCACAATCCCTCGGGTTGGACCCGGCATTAGGGCGGGGGCGTTGAGGCGGGGGGCGTTCCCTGCTAGGACACCGCCCGAACCGCATTCACAGGGATTTTGAAGATGACCGACGGCAACGGAAGCGAACAACCGACCGTACCGGGCGCCGGCGAGGCACCGCAGGCGGCCCCGGTGAAGATGCAGATCCTTGCCCAGTACATCCGCGACCTCTCGTTCGAGAACGTGCTGGCGCAGAAGGGCATTCAGGGCAATGTCACGCCCGAGGTCGCCGTCTCGGTCAGCCTCGATGCCCGCAAGCGCCAGACCGACAACCAGTTCGAAGTGGTGCTGAAGTTCAAGGTCCAGTCCAAGAACAAGGACAAGCCCGAGGAGAACCTCTTCCTCGTCGAGCTGGAATATGGCGGCATCTTCCACATCGAGAACGTGCCCGAGGCGCAGCTGCATCCGTTCCTGATGATCGAATGCCCGCGCCAGCTGTTCCCGTTCGTGCGCCGGATCATCTCGGACATCACCCGCGATGGCGGCTTCCCGCCGGTCAACATGGAGATGGTCGATTTCGTCGCCATCTACCGGCAGGAGCTTCAGCGCCGCGCCGCCGAGGCGCCGCAGCAGCCGACGGTCGCGCAGTAAGGTTGCCGCGCGGAATCAAGGCCATGCGGCCGCGCTTGGGCGAATTCGCCTAGCCGAACCGCTTCCAGACCGCGTCGCCGCCCAGGCTTTCCACGAAAGCCTCGTGGGCGGCGCGCTCGTCTTCGGTAATCAGGGGCGGCAAAGGCTCGGGCCGCGGCATCGGCCGCCAGCTTGTCTCGCCTGACGTCGCACTCCCCACCGCCGCCAGCCCGAAATCCGGCTGCACCCCGCCGATCAGTTCCAGGTAGACCTCGGCCAGAAGCTCGCTGTCGAGAAGCGCGCCATGCTTCTCGCGGGCCGAGTTGTCGATGCCGAACCGCCGGCAGAGCGCGTCGAGCGAGGCCGGTGATCCGGGGAACTTCTTGCGGGCCATCGCCACCGTGTCGATCGCCCGCTCGAAGGGGATCACCGGCAGCTTGGCCCAGGCCAGCTCGGCATTGATGAACCTCATGTCGAAGCTGGCATTGTGGATCACCAGCCGCGCCTCGCCCACGAACTCGACGAAGGCCTGCGCGATCTCGGCGAATTTCGGCTTGTCGCGCAGGAACTCGTCGCCCAGGCCGTGCACCTCGAACGCGTCCTGCGGCATCGCCCGTTCGGGGTTGATGTACTGGTGATAGACCCGGCCGGTCGGCAGGTGGTTCAG
>JBNLCA010000462.1:0-7141 GCA_050303575.1 Paracoccaceae bacterium | reverse complement strand
AGCCCGACCCCGGCGATGGCGCGAGTGATGAACCGGATCAGGGCGTCGGTGGCACGGGCCGGGTAGGGAGCCTGCCGGCGGGGCCACCCCACGGGCAGGCGCGCGGCGCGCCTATTCGCTCGGCAGGTACGCGAAGCCGCGGAAGGTCGCTTCCTTCGCCGCGCCAGAGGTGTCGAAGGCCGCCATGCCGACGAAGGCACCGGTGAACGATCCGTGCTCGCCCCGGCCGCCCTCGTCCGAGATGACGGCAGCGTCGAGAACCGGGCCGATCTTCTGCCAGTCGCTGTCGCCCTGGCGCCACCAGAACTGCTGTTCGGTGCGGTCGACGGTGACGCGCAGGTGGACCGGGCCTTCGGCCACGGCGACCGGGTCGGCGGGGTGCTGAAGGCCCGCGTTCGGCCAGTCTCCGGGACAGGAGAAGATGGTCAGCGCACGGCCGATCCCGGGTTCGTTCGTCAGCATCAGCGCGTGCAGTTTGTGGCGGTTGTAGTAGGTCGTCAGACCCGCCGCCTGCTGGTAATGGTCGGGCGCGAAGTCGAGCTCGGTCTCGGCGGCGTAGGCGAAGTGGCGCTGCCGGCGCGCGACGAGCGCCTGTTCGAACCACGATCCCAGGCTTTCACGGCCGATCAGCGTCAGCCCCTCCTTGCCCAGTCGGAAGATGCGCTCGGGCTCGGGCGTGCGGAGCCACTGGAAGTCTTCGGGCAGGGGGCCGGGACCGAAACCGTAGTGCGAGGGCCGCAGCGGCATCGGCTCGTAAAGCCCGTCGATCTCGACCGGCGGCAGTTTTCCGCCGCCCTTGATATAGAGCCAGCCGTCCTTCCATTCGACCTCGGCAAGGCCGGTCTCGCGGCCGAGCGGGCAGAAGCGGGCGTTGCCTTGGTGAATCGGGCGGCCCATCAGGAACGTGTGCCAGTGGCGGCCGTCATGGCCCTCGACATACTGGCCGTGCCCGGTGCGCTGGATCGGATGCTCGGGCGCATGGGCGGTCGTGATCAGGTGCTTGTCGGGATGGGTCTCGTAGGGCCCCCAGATGTCCTTCGACCGCGCCATCGTCACCGCGTGGTCATAGCCGGTCCCGCCCTCGGCGACGGTCAGGTAGTACCAGCCGTCGCGCTTGAAGATATGCGGGCCCTCGGTCAGGCCCCGGTCGGTGCCCTCGTAGATGTTCCTGGCTTCGCCGATCAGGCCCTCGTCGGGCGACCATTCCTGCAACAGGATGCCGTCGAACGAGGCATGCTTGGGGTTGCCGCCGGTGCCCTTGCCGCGGTGGTTCCAGCGCTGGTTCATGAAATACTTGCGGCCGTCATCGTCGTGGAAGAGCGACGGATCGAAGCCCGACGAGTTGACGTAGACCGGATCGGACCAGTCGCCGTCGATCGTCTCGCAGGTGACGATGTAGTTGTGTGCGTCCTTGAAGGCGCCGTCGAGGCGCTTGACGTCGGTATAGACCAGCCAGAACTTGCCGTCGGCGTGCGAAAGGCACGGCGCCCAGATGCCGCAAGAATCCGGGTTGCCGCGCATGTCGAGCTGCGCCGCCCGGCGCAGCGGCCGCGAGACGAGCCGCCAGGTGACGAGGTCGCGCGAGTGGTGGATCTGCACGCCCGGGTACCATTCGAAGGTCGAGGTGGCGATGTAGTAATCCTCGCCCACGCGCAGGAAGCTGGGGTCCGGGTTGAAACCGGGAAGGATGGGATTCTTCATGCGTCGTCAGCCTATTGCCGGGGCCGTACGGCAGACGACCCATTTGTGTTTTCCGATCTTGCGTTCGCGGGTAAAGCCCAGCCGCTCGAACATGGCAAGGGTTCCGTTCCAAAGGAACGACGATGAGGCCTTTCGGCCCTCGGTGTCTTCGGGATAGGCCTCGACCCGGCCGCCGCCCGCAGCACCGATGAGGTCGATCGCGCCCCGGACCGCGCCGACGGCCACGCCCTTGCCGCGGTGGCCCTTGCCGGTGAAGAGGCAGGTGATGCGCCAGTCGGGAAGGGCGCCGAGGCCGGCCTCGTAGGACTTGCGGTTCTTGATCGCGGGCAGGTCCGCCGGGCGGCCGTACTGCGCCCAGCCAAGGACGTCGTCGCCGTCGAAGACCAGTGCGGCATGGCTCTGCCCGGCGCGGACGAGGTCTTCCTTCATGGCGCGCCGGCGCGCTCCGTCGCCGAGCTTTGGGTCGGCATGGTGAAACGCCAGGCACCAGCATCCGCCCCAGACACCGCCATTCGCCTCGACGAGCCGCGCGAACGGTTCCCAGGTCTCGGCGGTGAGGGGGCGGGTGGTGAGCGTCATCTCTTCGCGGCGCCCTTCCTGGTGCCCGAGGATCTGGCCCAGAGGTTGATGTTCTCCTCGTCGGCGTACTTGTCGATGTCCTTCAGTTCCTTGTCGGTGAACGCCAGGTTCTTGATCGCGCCGACACAATCCTCGACCTGTTCGGGCCGCGAGGCGCCGATGAGCGCGGTGGTGATGCCGCCCTCGCGCAGCACCCAGGCGATGGCCATCTGGGCGAGCGTCTGACCGCGCTTCTTCGCGATCGCGTCGAGCTTGCGGATGTTCGCGATGGCCTCCTTCGACAGGAAGTCGGGGTTGAGGCTCTTGCCCTGCGTCGCGCGGCTGCCCTCGGGGATACCCCTCAGGTACTTGGCGGTAAGCATGCCCTGCGCGAGAGGCGTGAAGGCGATCGAGCCGATGCCGAGCTCCTTCAGCGTCTCCTTCAGCCCGTCGCGCTCGACCCAGCGGTTGAGCATGTTGTAGCTGGGCTGATGGATGACGCAGGGCGTGCCGAGATCCTTCAGGATCGAGGCGGCCTCACGCGTCTTTTCCGAGTTGTAGGACGAGATGCCGGCATAGATCGCGCGGCCCGAGCGGACGATCTGGTCGAGCGCGCCCATGGTTTCTTCCAGCGGCGTGTCTGGATCGAACCGGTGCGAGTAGAAGATGTCGACATAGTCCAGCCCCATCCGCTTCAGCGAGGCGTCGCACGAGGCGATGAGGTACTTGCGGCTGCCCCATTCGCCATAGGGGCCGTCGTACATCTTGTAGCCGGCCTTGGACGAGATGACGATCTCGTCGCGGTAGCCTTTCAGGTCGGTGCGGAGGATCTCGCCGAATGCCTCCTCGGCACTGCCGGGGGGCGGCCCGTAGTTGTTGGCGAGGTCGAAGTGCGTGATCCCGAGGTCGAACGCCTTCTGCACGATGGCGCGCTTGGTCTGGTGCGGCGTGTCGTGGCCGAAATTGTGCCATAGGCCAAGCGAGATCGCGGGCAGGAGCAGCCCCGATGCCCCACAGCGGCGGTAGACCATCTTCTCGTAGCGGTCGGCGGCGGGCATGTAGGTCATCGGGGCAGGTCCTTATTTCAGAAGCGCGCGCGCCTCGTCGGGCAGAAGCGCGGCGGGGCGGTCGCAGGTGGTGGTGAGCGTGACGAATTCTCCCGTCTCGCCCGATTTCATCACCGAGGTCATCACGTCGACCGCATGAAGCGCGAGTTCGAGCGAGCAGCGGTGCGGACGGCCCTCGTTGATGGCCACGGCCATCTCGGCCAGGCCGGCCGTGCGGTAGTTGGCGACGGGTCCGTTCCGGTGGTCCTGGTTCGGAACGCCGAACGGATGGTCGAGCGGTTCGAGCTCGCGGATCTCCCCGTCCGTCCCGGCGATCTCGACCTTGCCCGAGAAGAAGTTCGGGTCGGGCACGAAAAGCGAGCCGTCGGTGCCGTATAGCTCCATGTTGGCGTGCCGGTGCGCCCAGATGTCCCACGAGGTCGACAGCGTGATCGTCGCGCCCGAGTGGAAGTCGAGAAGCGCGTGGATGTTCGTGGGCGTGGTGACCGGGACCTTCTGGCCCTGGGTCGGGCCGGGGGTCGAGACGGTGCGCTCGGGCAGCGAGGCGTTGGCCAGCGCCGCGACACGCTTCACCGGGCCGAGAAGCTGGATCAGGTTCGTCACGTAGTAGGGGCCAAGGTCCAGCATCGGGCCGCCGCCGGGTGCGTAGAAGAAGGTCGGGTTCGGGTGCCAGTGCTCCATCCCGTGGTTCATCACGTGCGCGGTGCCCGCGACGATCTTTCCGACGCGGCCGTCGTCGATGGCCTTGCGCGCGGTCTGGTGCGAGCCGCCGAGCCAGGTATCCGGCGCCGAGCCGACGCGCAGGTTCTTTGCCTTGCAGATGGCGCGCAGATCCTCGCCCTGTTCCAGCGTCAGGACGAACGGCTTCTCCGAGTAGGCATGCTTTCCCGCCTCGAGGATCGCCTTCGTCACGGGATAGTGCGCGTCCGGGATGGTGAGGTTCACCACCACATCGATGTCGTCCGCCCCGATGAGCTGGTCGACCGAGACCGCCTCGACGCCGAACTCCCCGGCGCGTGCCTTGGCGGCCTCGGCGTTCAGGTCCGCCACCTTGCGAATCTCGAGCCCCTTGAATTTCGGCCCGAGCCGCAAATAGGCGGCCGAGATGTTGCCGCAGCCGATGATCCCAACGCCAAGCATCATTTCACTCCCATTCCCTTGGCCGAGGCGATGGCGTGCCGCGCGAAGCGGGCGTCGTCGCTCGGGTTGTCATGTTCCATCACGATGAGGTCGCAGCCGGTGGCGGCGATGGCGGCCGAAAGGGCGGGCCAGTCCATCGTGCCGTGGCCGGGGTCTGCCCAGCCGTCCTCGTCGGTCGCCTGACCGGCGGGGGCGATGTCCTTCATGTGTGCGGCCTTGAGGCGCGCGCCGTGCTTTTCGATCACCGTCATCGGGTCGACACCGGCGCGCACGCCCCAGGCGACGTCGAACTCCAGAACGAGGTCAGGATCGCCGGCAAGGATGAGGTCGAGCGGCATCTCGCCACTGCCCGTGGGCCTGAGTTCGAAGTCGTGGTTGTGGTAGCCGAAGGTCAGACCTGCGTCGCGGAAGGGCTTGCCGATTTCAGCCAGCGATTCGCCGAACGCGGTCCAGCCCGCGGCGTCGGCCGGGCGTTCGTCGGGCTTCAGGTGCGGGATGATGACATATTCCATCCCCAGCGTCTTCGCGATGTCGAGGACGCGGCCCGCGCGGTCGCGGCACATGTCGAGGCCGACATGGCCCGAGGGCATCGTAAGGCCCGTCTCCTTCAGCGCGCCGGCGAGGCCATCGGTCGCCGCGTCGTCGGCATAGAGCGCGCCGTAGCCCTCGGCCGCGTCGTAGCCGATGTCGGCGAGCATGCGGAGCGTGTCGGTGAGGGGCCCGAACTTGCGGGAGCTGTAAAGCTGGTAGCTGATGGTCATGCTGTCCTCTCGGGCGGGTAGGTTGCGGAATGCAGGTCGCGCAGGATGAAGCGCGGTTCCGGGCCGGACTTGGCCGGGGTGAAGGTGATCTCGGCCGGGTGGCCGGGGAAAAGGTGGACCGCGTTCGACGAGAATCGGCCGGGCGTGTCGGTCTCGACGGCGGTGAAGGGGGCGAGGGCCTTGGCCTCGATGGTGAGTGTGTAGCTGCCATCTTTTGCGGCGACCCTGTGCGAGAGGCCAGAGGGCAAAAGGTCGTAGCTTTTCCACGGACGGGGCGCGAAGACATCGCCCGACCGGGTGCCGTCTGAGCCGGACCAGGCGAGGGCGAGCACCTCCTCGTCGGCAAGCGTGCCGGGGGCGAGCGTGGTCACCAGGTGCGCGGCGTCGGGTCCGACGGTGGCATGGTGCTCGGCGATCTTTCGCGTCGAGCCGTCCATCTTCGCGGCATTCAGCGTGACTGTGAGGTCGACCGGATCGAGCCTGTCGTTCACGGCGCGGATCTCGATGCCTTGCGCAGTCGGCACGGCGGTCACGTAGAGCGGCGCGAAGAACCGTTGCGCCATGTGGTGCAGAAGCTTCCACCCGCCGCCATGGTCGAGCGAGGACCACGAGCAGACCGGCCAGGTGTCGTTGAGCTGCCAATAGAGAGTGCCCATGCAATGCGGCTTGAGTGAGCGCCAGTGCGAGACGGCGGTCTGGATGGCGAGGCCCTGCTGGATCTGGCTCAGGTAGACGAAGTTCTCGAATCCCTCGGGGAAGCGGAAGTAGCGGAACATCGTTTCGGCGATGCGCGCGTTGCCGCCCTTGTTCTTCTGGTGGCTCTCCATCACCGGCGAGGCGATGTTGCGGTCCACGGGGTCGGTGAAAGTCGAGATCACCGCGTTCGACGGATAGGACTGGAAGCCGAACTCGGAACAGAAGCGGGGCGAGACGTCGCGGTAGTGGTCGAAGTCGCGGCCCTCGTGCCAGACCGACCAGAAATGCATGTCGCCCGACCGGTCGTCATGCCAGGCATCGCCGAAGGACATCGGACCGGGCGAGGGGGAAGATGGCCACCAGATCGCCTCGGGCACGGCGTCTTTCAGCGCCGTCTCGATCACGCGGTTCAGCCGGTCATAGGCGACGAGATAGCGGTCGCGATTGTCGCGGCTTTCCGGGAACCAGGTGAGCGCACCGAGCAGCTCGTTGTCGCCACAGAAGAGCGCGAGCGAGGCGTGGTGGTGAAGGCGCAGGGCGTTCTCGTGGACCTCTTGTGCCACGTCATCAAGGAACTCGGGCGTGGCCGGATAGAGATGGCAGGCGAACATGAAATCCTGCCAGACGAGAAGCCCCAACTCGTCGCAGAGGTCGTAGAACCAGTCGGGCTCGTACCGGCCGCCGCCCCACACGCGGATCATGTTCATGTTGGCGTCCACCGCCGACTGCAGAAGGTCGCGGGTCGCCTCGGGCGTGATGCGGCCGGCAAGCGCGTCGGCGGGGATCCAGTTTGCGCCCTTCGCGAAAAGCGCGCGGCCGTTGATCCTGAACGCGAACCGCGCGCCGGTAGCGTCGGGCGTGGTGTCGAGCTCGATTCGGCGCAGGCCGATGCGGCGGGTTTCGGTGCGGCCCTCAAGCGTGACGTCGAGGTCGTGCAGCGTCTGCGCGCCCCAGTCGGCGGGCCACCAGAGGTCGGGGTTTTCGACGATGAAGGTCGCCGTTGCGTGGCCGTGATCGGCGCGGGCGGTCTGAGTCTGGCCGGCGAAAGCAAAACTGACCTCGCCGCGATGCGCGCCTTTCGTGCGGGCGGTGACGGTCAGCGTGACGGTAGCGCCCTCGTGCCGCTGCGCGACATGGATCGCTGCAATGCGCGGCCCTTGCGGTTCCAGCGCGACGCGGCCGTAAAGGCCGAGTGGCGCAAGCGCGATGTTCCAGTCC
>JBNLCA010000461.1:0-3355 GCA_050303575.1 Paracoccaceae bacterium | reverse complement strand
CGCGATGCGCGCCTTTCGTGCGGGCGGTGACGGTCAGCGTGACGGTAGCGCCCTCGTGCCGTTGCGTGACATGGATCGCTGCAATGCGCGGCCCTTGCGGTTCCAGCGCGATGCGGCCAAAAAGGCCAAGCGGCGCAAGCGCGATGTTCCAGTCCCAGCCGAAATCGCATTGCGGCTTCCTGAGCATGTTGCCATGCGGGATCGGGCAGTTGCCGGCGTTGTAGGGTGTCGCGTAGGGCTGCGCCGCAGCGTGCTCGGCCGCGGCCGCGACGGGCGAGCGGAAGCGGATCTCGATGGAGTTGGATCCGAGCCCTGCGGCGCCCGAGATATCGGCGCGATGGCTGCGGAACATGCTCGCCGCCTCCAGGACCACCATGCCGTTCACGCGGACCTCGGCCAAGGTGTCGAGCATCTCGGCCGTCAGGTCGAGGTCGGTGCGGTCCAGTTCCACCTCGCGGGTCAGCACCCAGTCCCGTTCGCCGACCCAGCGCACATCGCACTCGTTGCGGCCGAAATAGGGATCGGGGATCAGCCCGGCAGCGTGGAGCGCGGAATGGACGTCCCCCGGCACGGACATGTCCGTGCGGTGAGAGCCGTCCGCATCCGACAGCGTCCAGAGGCCGGCCAGGTCGATCATCTTACAGTCGCAACTCGGACGTCTTGTCGAACATCGAGGCGCGGACCGGGTCGAAGCCGATGGCGATCGTATCGCCCTCGCGCACGGTCGCCTGGCCGTCCATGCGGACGCGGAAGTCGATGCCGGCGACCTTGGCCCAGACCAGCGTATCAGAGCCCATCGGCTCGACGATGTCGACCGGCGCCTCGGTGTGGAACGGTTGCGCCGCCGCGCCCTCGCCGGCGACGGCATGTTCGGGGCGCATGCCGAACCAGGCCGGGCCGTCGGTGCGTGACCCCTGGAACTCGTAGTTGGCGAGCGGGATGCGCGTGCCGCCGGTCACGAAATCGGTGCCGTCGATCTGGCCTTCGAAGAAGTTCATCTCGGGGCTGCCGATGAAGCCGGCGACGTACTTGTTGACGGGCTTGTTGTAGATTTCGGCGGGCGGCGCGAGCTGCTGGATGATACCGCCCTTCATGATGGCGATCCGGTCGGCCAGCGTCATCGCCTCGATCTGGTCGTGGGTGACGTAGATCATCGTGTTCTTCAGGCGGTGGTGCAGGCGCTTGAGCTCGACCCTGAGGTCGGCGCGGAGTTTCGCGTCGAGGTTCGAGAGCGGCTCGTCGAAGAGGAACACGTCGACATCGCGGACGAGTGCCCGGCCGATGGCGACACGCTGGCGCTGGCCGCCGGAAAGGGCCGAGGGGCGGCGCTTGAGCAGCGGCTCGATCTGCAGGATCTCGGCCGCGCGGGCGACCCGTTCCTTGATCTCGGCCGGCGGCACCTTGGCGTTCTTCAGGCCGAACGAGAGGTTCCCTTCGACCGACATCTGCGGATAGAGCGCGTAGCTCTGGAACACCATGCCGATGCCCCGCTTGGACGGGTCCTCCCAGGTGACGTTCCGGTCGTCGATGAATATCTGGCCGTCGGTGATGTCGAGAAGCCCCGCGATGCAGTTCAAAAGCGTGGACTTGCCGCAGCCCGAGGCGCCGAGGAGGACGAGGAATTCGCCGTCGGCGATCTCGAGGTTGAGCTTTTCAAGTACCGTGACGGCACCGAACTTGAGAGTGAGGTCCTTGATCGAAACAGTCACGGGATCAGCCTTTCACGGCGCCAGCGGCGATGCCGCGGACGAAGAGTTTGCCGGAGACGAAGTAGACGACGAGGGGCACGAGGCCGGTGAGCAAAGTCGCCGCCATGTTGACGTTGTATTCCTTCACGCCCTGCACCGAGTTGACGATGTTGTTGAGTTGCACCGTCATCGGGTAGGTGTCGGGCTTGGTGTAGACGACCCCGAAAAGGAAGTCGTTCCAGATGCCGGTCACCTGCAGGATGATCGCGACGACGAAGATCGGCAGCGACATCGGCAGCATGATGCGGAAGTAGATGCCCCAGAAGCCGGCGCCGTCGACGCGGGCGGCCTTGAAGAGTTCCTCGGGCAGCGACGTGAAGTAGTTGCGGAAGAGCAGCGTCAGGATCGGCATGCCGAAGATGGAATGCACGATGACGAGGCCCCAGAGCGTGCCGTAAAGGCCGATCTCGCGCAGCAGGATCACCACCGGGTAGAGCATCACCTGGTAGGGGATGAAGGCGCCGAAGATCAGGATGGTGAAGAAGACGTCGGCCCCCTTGAAGCGCCAGTTGGCGAGCGCATAGCCGTTCACCGAAGCGATGGCGATCGAGACGATCACCGACGGGATCATGATCCGCACCGAGTTCCAGAAGCCGCGCGAGAGACCGTCGCAGTTCAGTCCGGTGCAGGCCTCGGCCCAGGCCTTGACCCAGGGTTCGAAAGTGATCTCGACCGGCGGCCCGAAGACATTGCCCATGCGGATTTCGGGCATGCCCTTCAGCGACGTGACGATCATCACGTAGAGCGGCATCAGGTAATAGAGCGCCACGACGATGAGCGTGCCGTAGAGCATGATGTTGCGCGGGCTGAGCCGGCGGCGCGGCCTGGTGCCGCGTGGGCCCGAGACGTCCTGGCGGACGGCGTCGAAGGCGGCGCCCGCCGTTGCGAGGGTGGCCGGATTAGACACGCTTGTTCCTCCCGCTGAATTCGAGATAGGCCCAGGGGATGAGGACGATGAGGACGCTGAGAAGCATCATCGTCGAGGCGGCGAAGCCCTGCGCGAGGTTCTGGCCGAGAAAGGCCTTGTCGTAGACGTACTTGGCGGGCACTTCGGACGCGATGCCTGGCCCGCCCGAGGTCTGTGCGACGACAAGGTCGTAGACCCGGACGATGCCCGACGCGATCAGCACCAGCGTGGTGATGAAGACCGGGCGCATCATCGGAATGATGATGAAGATGTAGGTCTTCCAGGCCGGTATGCCGTCGACGCGGGCAGCCTTCCAGACATCCTCGTCGATGCCGCGCAGGCCGGCAAGCATCAGGCACATGATCAGGCCCGTCCCCTGCCAGAGTCCGGCGAAGAGAATGCCGTAGATGACGAGATCGGGGTCGTAGAGCGGGTCGACGTCGAACGAGGTCCAGCCCATCGAGCGGATCAGGCTCTGGATGCCGAAATCGGGATTCAGGACCCACTGCCAAACAAGCCCGGTAACGATGAAGGAAAGCGCGAAGGGATAGAGGAAGATCGTGCGGAACGTGTTCTCGAACCGGATCTTCTGGTCGAGGAGAACCGCCAGGAAGAAGCCGATCACCAGGCTGAAGACCATCGAGAAGAAACCGTAGATCGCGAGGTTCTCGATCGAGACCCACCAGCGGTTCTCGCCCCA
>JBNLCA010000460.1:0-1684 GCA_050303575.1 Paracoccaceae bacterium | reverse complement strand
GTCCTCGAAAAGCTGCTCGTGGCCCGTGCCGTCAGACTTCATACGCCAGATCTGCGCGTGCCCGGTCCGGTCGCAATTGTAGTAGATCCATGCGCCGTCGGGCGAGTAGTCCGGCCCGTCGCAGTGCCCCTCCCCGAAGGTCAGCCGCACCTCCTCGCCGCCACCGGCCGGGCAGGTATAGACGTCGAAATGCGGTCCGCCGCGCTTCGCCACGTAGGCAAGCGTCCCGCCGTCCGGCGACCAGCCGTGCCAGTAGGACGGCGTGTCCTCGGTGATCCGCACCGGCTTGCCGCCCGTCGAGGGCAGCGTATAGACCGCCGATCCGGTCTCCGTGTTGTGCGAGATCACGATCGTCTTGCCGTCGGGCGAGATGCCGTGGTCGTTGTTGCAGCGATCGGCCGTGCCGGTATCGACCGGCACCAGCTCGGGCGCCGCCAGCGGCACCCGGAAGAGGTGCCCCTCGCCGTTCACCAGAAGCGTCCGCCCGTCCGGATCCCAGTTCGGCGCCTCGATATGCCGGTCGGTGACCAGGATCTCGTCGTTCTGGCCGCTGTCCGGCCGGAAAATGCTGAGGACACTGCGCATGACGCCTCCCGTCGTTAACCAGGGCCTAATGTTCCGACAAATCTGTCAGGCGGTTAGCCTGACGTTTACCGGCTTCAGGCATAACAGGATCAAACGCAACCGTTCGTGTGAGTCCCGCAATGAATGCCGCATCCCGCCTCCTCGCGCTCCGCTTCGACGCCATCTCGCGCCGCTATGTCGGCGATGTCCTCCTCGTCGGCCCCGACGGCCGCGAACAGACCGTCTCGGCCTCGGTCCACGGCCAGCCGGGATGGTCGATGGAGCGTGTCGCACGCATGCTGATCGGCGCCGCCCGCATGGCCTGAGGACTTGTCGCGCGGCCTTCCGGGCGTTACGACGCCCGGCAAGGAGGCCCGCGCCATGTCCGACCCCCGATCTTCAGATGCCCCCCCTTCCGATGACCGCCTGATCGTCGCGCTCGACGTCCCCGACGCCCTCGCCGGTCTTCAGCTGGCTGAACAGCTGGGCGACACGGTGTCGTTCTACAAGATTGGCCTCGGGATGCTGACCGGTGGCGGCCTCGCGCTCGCGGCCGAGCTCAAGGAAGAGCACGGCAAGCGCATCTTCCTCGACATGAAACTCTTCGACATCGGCGCGACGGTCGAAAAGGCCGTGCGCGGGATCGCGCGGTTCGATCTCGACTTCCTCACCGTCCACGGCGACCCGCACGTCGTGCGCGCCGCGCGCGAGGGTGCCGGCGCGTCCGAACTCAAGATCCTCGCCGTGACCATCCTGACCGCCCTCGACCGCTCCGACCTCGATGAAGACCTGATCCGTGCCGGCACGGTGTCCGAGCTTGTCGTCGAACGCGCCGCCCGCGCCTTCGAGGCTGGCGCCGACGGCGTCATCGCCTCGCCGCACGAGGCGGCGGCGATCCGGGCGCTTCCCGAATCGGCGGGCCGGCTCATCGTCACCCCCGGGGTCCGCCCCGGCGGGACCGAGGCCAACGACCAGAAGCGCATCGCCACCCCTGCGGTCGCCATTCGGAACGGCGCCGACCATATCGTGGTCGGCCGCCCGGTCTGGGCCGCACCCGATCCCAGGACGGCGGCACGGTCGATCGTCGAAGAACTCTCCTCGCCGCAGGCCCTCCGCGCGA
>JBNLCA010000459.1:0-5621 GCA_050303575.1 Paracoccaceae bacterium | reverse complement strand
GTGATCTCGTGCACCGGCATGGCGATCTCGTAGTCCGACCCGGCCGAGCGCATCCAGGCGAGCCGGTCCTCGGAGGCGCCGATGGCCTGGTCGGCGGTGCGGCCAAGGTGGGGCTCGTATTCCCAGCGCAGGACCGCATGGGTCTTCAGCATGTCAGGGAGCGTCGCCGGGACGTGGCGGATCTTGTAGCCCGCCGCCTCGCGGTGCCAGTCGAAGATCTGTTGATCGACCAGAGCGCGCGGCGCCTCGGTCATCAGCATCGACGCGGCGAGGAGGTCGGCCGCCCGTTCCGGCCGGTCGGTGAGGCCGAGAAGCCAGTCGGCCGACACGCCCAGCGCCGCCGCGCATTCGCCCACCACCTGCGCGTTCGGAAGCCGCGCGCCGTCACCCTTGAGGATCTGCGAGATGGTCGAGCGGTCGACCCCGGCCTGCGCCGCAAGACCGCTTTGCGTGGCGCCCGAGGTTTCCATTGCCCGGGTCAGGCGGGCACGGAAGAGCTGGGCGCGGGCGCGCTTGTCGAATTTTGTCACCATAGGAGAGAATATCCAGCATTTGCGGAGAAATGTTAATCACAAACAGAATGTCCTCCTCACCACGGCGCCGTTACCCCTGAAGGGGAAGGGGAAAACGGTATGGAGACGCGGAAGCGGACGCTGCTGAAGGCAGTGATCTGGAACATGCTGGGCCTGGCGGTGATGGCGGCGGTGGGGCTGGTCTTCACCGGATCGATGACGGTCGGCGGGACAATGGCGCTGGTGAACGGCGCGCTGGGGCTCGCCACCTACGTCCTTTACGAGCGGGTCTGGGCCGGGATCGGCTGGGGGCGGCATGGCTGAGCGCCCCGCAATCGAATGGCAGACGCTGCTTGTTCTGGTGGCGACCTACGCGACCTGGGGGCTCGGGACGACGCTGATCTGGACGTGGTTCTGGCCGGCGGGCCTTGCGCTGACCGTCCTTGCCATCGCGCAGTTCTCGTCGCTCCAGCACGAGGCGCTGCATGGCCATCCGTTTCGCAGCCGGGCGTTGAACGAGGCGCTCGTCTTTCCTGGCCTGACGCTTTTCGTGCCCTACCAGCGGTTCCGCGACACGCATCTGGCGCACCACCGTGACGAGCGGCTGACCGACCCCTACGACGATCCGGAATCGAACTATCTCGATCCCGAGGTCTGGGCCCGGCTTTCGCCCGGGATGCGGGCGCTTTTGCGGGTGAACAACACGCTTCTGGGCCGCATGGTGCTGGGGCCGGCGATCTCGACCTGGGCCTTCGTGCGGGGCGATTGGCGCGCAATACGGGCCGGCGATCAGGCGGTCTTCGAGGCGTGGCTGGCGCATCTTGGCGGCTTGGCGATGGTCGGTACCTGGCTCTGGGCGACGCCGGGCATGGGGCCTCTTGCCTATGTCGCGGCGGCCTACGCGGCCTATGGCGTCCTGAAGATCCGCACCTTCCTCGAGCACCGGGCGCACGAGAAGGCGCGCGGCCGGACGGTGATCGTCGAGCGCGGCGGAGTGCTGGGATTTCTGTTCCTGAACAACAACCTGCATGTCGTGCACCATGCCAAGCCAAGCGTTGCATGGTACCGCCTTCCGGCGCTCTACCGGGCGCAGAAGGACGAATACTTGCGCCGGAACGAGAGCTATTTCTACCGCTCCTACGGCGAGATCTTCGCGCGCTATTTCCTGCGGGCCAAGGATCCCGTGCCGCATCCCCTGTGGCCCGACCGGATGGAGCGCGCCCTTGCCGACGAGACGCCCGCCGTCGGCCCGGCGTTGAGCGCGGCCTTCCCGGCCGAGCCGGTGGCCGACCCCACGCCGGGGGCGGCCGAGGTCTAGGCCCCTCGACATTCCCCGCGCCCGCGCGCAGGAACGGCGCATGTCGCTGATCCTGCCGCTGACGCTCCTTGCCGCCGCCGTCCAGACGGTGCGCTTCATGCTGCAGCGGCAGCTCGCGGGCGGGGGGCTTTCGACCGGCGGCGCGACCTTCTCGCGCTTTGTCTTCGCGGCACCGCTCGCGCTTTCGCTGGCGGCGGTCCTGGTGCAGCGCGCAGGGGTCGTGCCGGGCGCCGGGCCGATGTTCTGGGCCTATGTCGCGGGCGGCGGGCTTGGCCAGATCATCGGCACATTCTGCACCGTGGCGCTTTTCAAGGAGCGCAACTTCGTCGTCGGCATCGCTTTCACCAAGACCGAGACCATGATGGTGGCGGGTTTCTCGGCGGCGATCCTGGGCGAGCCGGTCTCGCAATTCGGCCTTCTCGGCATCGCGGTCGGGGTGGTCGGTGTCCTTCTTCTGACCCGCGCGCGAAACGCCGGGGCCCCGCGTGTCTTCAACCGGGCGACGGGCATGGGGCTTCTGGCTGGCGCCGCCTTCGGGCTGGCGGCCATTGCCTATCGCGGCGCGACGCTGGAGCTGACGGCGGGCGATTTCTTCTTCCGTGCCGCGGTGACGCTGGCGGCCGTGACGACGTTCCAGACCTTCGCGATGGCGCTCTGGCTCCGGCTGGCCGAGCCGGGCGAGCTGGGCCGGGTCGCGGAGAAATGGCGGCGGACGCTGCCGGTGGGCGTGACGGGGATGCTCGGGAGCCTCGGCTGGTTCACCGCCTTCGCGCTCTACAATGCCGCCTACGTCCGGGCGCTGGGGCAGGTCGAGGTGGTTTTCACCATCCTCGCCTCGTGGCTGGTCTTCCGCGAGAAGCTGGCGGCGCGCGAGGTGGCGGGGATCCTGGTCGTCGTGCTCAGCCTTCTGATCATCGTCTGGTCGGTCGAGGGTTGAGCCATGCTGATGACCGCCCTCGCCATCGCCCCGGTCTTCCTGATGATCCTTCTCGGCTACGGCCTGAGGCGCGGCGGCATCCCGTCGGTCGAGTTCTGGAACCTCAACGACAAGCTGGTCTTCTGGGTTCTGATGCCGGCGCTTTTCTTCCGTCAGATATCGACGGCGGATCTGGGCGCCGAACCGATCGGGCCCTATGCGGCGGCGCTTTGCGCCGGCTTCTTCGCGGCAGTCGGCTTCGGGCTGATCGCATCGCGGGCGGCGGGCCATGCGCCGGATGTCGGAAGCTCGGTCGTGCAGGGCGCCTCGCGCTTCAACACCTTCGTGGCGCTGGCGATCGCCGAGGCGCTGCACGGCGCGCCGGGGTTGCAGCTCGCGGTTCTGGCGGCGGCGCTCCTGGTGCCGGTGGTCAATGTAGCGACCGTCGTGGTGATGACGCTGATGCTGCACGGGAGCGAGGGGCGGCTGGTCCGCAACACCGCGCGCGATCTGGCGCGGAACCCGCTGATCCTGTCGATCGCGCTCGGTGTCCTTGCGAACCTTGGCGGGCTGGGCGGGCTGCCGGTGATCGACGAGACGGCGGGAATCCTGGGCGCGGCGGCGCTGCCGGTGATGCTGTTGTGCGTCGGGGCAAACCTGCGCGTGCGCGGCATGGGCGGGGCGGCCGGGCCGGTGGCGCTCGCGACGGTGGGCAAGTTCCTGGTCTTCCCGCTGGCGATGATGGTCTCGCTGATCCTCTGGCCGCCCGGAATGCTGGCGGCCGAGGTGGCGCTGATCTATGCCGCGCTTCCGGCCGGGGTCGCGGCCTACACGATGGCGCGCGCGATGGGCGGCGACGCCGACCTGATGGCGCGGATCATCACGGTGCAGACCGGGCTGGCCTTCGTGACGATCCCGCTGACGCTGGCGCTTGGCGGTATGGTGCTGGGGTACTGAGCACGCGGGCAAGACTTTTCGAAAAGTCTTGCAAATTCCTTTGAAGGAATTTGCCGCGCCCTCAAAGCCGCAGAAAGCGCGAGGGCCCGCGGTTTTGGAAGAAGGGCACGCCCGGCGTCGCCTCGCCGCGGAGGCGTGCGGCGACCTCGGCCAGGACCACCTCGGTGACGAAGGGCAGGTCGAGCCGCCGCGCCTCGGCCAGCGGCACCCAGTGCAGGTGCTCAAGCTCGTCCTCGGCGCGCGAGAAGTCATCGGCATCGCCGATCAGCGCCTCGGCCTCGGCAAGAAAGAAACGGGCGTCGAAGCGGCGGGTCCGGCCGGGCGGCGTGATGGCGCGGAAGACGAAGCTGAGCGCGCCGCCGGCCGGCAGATGCCCGGTCGCCGCGAAGCCGCGCCATCCCTTTGGCGGATCGGGCCAGGGGCCGGGCGTGCCGAGCAGGAGGCCCGCCTCCTCCCAAAGCTCGCGGATCGCCGCGGCGGCGAGCGCTTCGGGCGCCGGGCCGTCGCTGTCGCGGGCAAGGCTTGCCGCGGTGCCGGCATCGAGCGGCGAGCCGAGCGGAACGGTACTGTCGACCGGATCGACCGCGCCGCCGGGAAAGACATACTTATTCGGCATGAAGGCGGCACCGGTGCCGCGCTGGCCCATCAGGACCGAGGCACCGCCAGCCGTCCGGCGCACCAGGATCAGTGTCGCGGCATCGCGGATCGGCTCGTCGGTCACGCCTTCTCCTCAGGACGCGCCGAAACCGTGCATCCTTTTCGCCCACTGGAAGGCCACCATCATGCCCTTCAGCCGAGGCAGCAGATAGAGCGAAAGCGCCACCGAGGCGAGCGTGAAGGAGGTGGCGAGAAGCAGCGGATCGGGCTGGTACGCCGAATAGACAACGAGGAGCGCCGGTGCGATCAGGTGGCCGACGATGAGGATCGTCAGGTATGCCGGTCCGTCGTCGGCGCGCTGGTGATGCAGCGCCTCGCCGCAGTCGGGGCAGGTCGCGTTGACCTTCAGGAAGCCCGCCATCATCGCGCCCGAGCCGCAGTTCGGGCAGCGACGGCGCCATCCGTTGAGGAGTGCGGGGCGCAGGGGGCGTTCGGTGATTGTGGTCATGGCTTGGTCTCCGGCGGCCCCTTTAGACCAAACCGCCGGCGGGGTCACGTGCCGAATGCACAAATTGGCGGCAGGCCGCGACGGAAAGCGGCGCGACGTGCGTGAAAGGAGGGAAAGCGGCCGAGGGAGGCGCGCTTGATATGAAAGGACAAGCGAAATGAAGAAGGAATTGACCGCCGCCGCGCTGATCGCGCTTCTGGGTGCCAACGTGGCGCTTCCGCTGGTCGCGCAGGAGGCACCGGCAGACGATGCCGCGCCGATGGCCGGACCTGGCGCCGGACCGATGGGCGGGCCGATGCATGAGATGATGCTGGAGAAGTTCGCCGAGTTCGACGCCGACGGCGACGGCAAGGTAACCGAGGCCGAGATCAACGCCTACCGCGCCGCGCGTGCCGCCTCGCTCGATGCCGACGGGGACGGGTTCGTCACGGCCGACGAGCTGACCGCCTTCTACATGGCCGAGGCGCAGGAGCGCGTCGCCCGCCGGGTAGAGCGGATGATGGAACGCCAGGATACCGACGGCGACGGCAAGATTGGCGCCGGCGAGATGATGGCCGGCGGACCGGGAAGCCGGATGGGCGGCATGATGTTCGAGCGCGCCGATGCCGACGGTGACGGCGGCGTCAGCGCCGAGGAACTTGACGCCTTCGTCGGCCGCATGGCCGAGATGCGCGAGGGCCGGGGCGAACGGCGCGGCGACGGTCCGCGCTGGGGAGGCATGGGTCACGGCGGCGACCATGACGGCGAAGGCCGCGGCTGGTTCCGCCGCTGGCGCTGAGGCATCCTGACGGACTGCGCGCGCCTCGGCCATTG
>JBNLCA010000458.1:0-4648 GCA_050303575.1 Paracoccaceae bacterium | reverse complement strand
GCAGGCTTCGTCTTCCATTGCCTTGCAGGCATCATAGCGAAGCGCGCTGAAGTAGAGTTCGCCCTCATCGTCAATCAATCCTTCGCTCATGGGGCGGATGACTTTGAGGCCACGCTCGGCGATTTCTCGGCGTCTCGAGGCGTCAGCTCCGTCTGCGGCCCCAAGCCCAACCATATAGAGGAAGTACAGCGGATAGGTGCAGCCGGGATACGTATCTGCCAGGCAATCGGCGACGGCTTCCTCGGTTTCAAACACGGCCGAAAGCTCGTCGAATGCACACACCCAGTCCTTACTGTCAAAGCAGTCATTAAACGGCTGTAACCGGAGCGACTTGTCATCTGTCTGCGCGGCCCCGGCAACGGGTGGCGCCAGGAAAAGCACACTTGAAAGAGCGACTCGCGCGAGCACCCTCAGCCCCCCATCGCCCAGCGCGCCCAGAAGCCGCCGAGCACTTCGAATTTCGCCAGGAACGCCACGATGACCACCCAGCCGAGCGAGAGCGGAAGGAAGACTTTCCAGCCGATCCGCATCAGCTGGTCGTAGCGGTAGCGGGGCACGATGGCCTTCACCATGGCGAAGAGGAAGAAGAAGAACGCCATCTTGGCGATCATCCAGAGCGGCCCGTCGGGCAGGCCCGGGATCGGCGAGAGCCAGCCCCCGAAGAAGAGGAGCGTGGTCAGCGCACACATCAGGAAGATCGCGATGTACTCGCCCGCCATGAAGAGGAGGAACGGCGTCGCGGAGTACTCGACCTGGTAGCCGGCGACGAGCTCGCTTTCGGCCTCGGGCAGGTCGAACGGCGGACGGTTCGTCTCGGCCAGCGCCGAGATGAAGAACAGCGCCACCATCGGCAGGTGCGGCAGCCAGTACCAGTTGAAGAGGCCCCAGTCGCCGTCCTGCGCCGCGACGATGGCCGAGAAGTTCATGCTGCCGGTCGAGATGATGATGCCGACGATGATCAGGCCGATCGAGACCTCGTACGAGATCATCTGAGCGGCCGAGCGCAGCGAGCCGAGGAACGGGTATTTCGAGTTCGACGCCCAGCCGCCCATGATCACGCCGTAGACCTCGAGCGAGGACATGGCGAAGACATAGAGGATGGCGACATTGATGTCGGCAAGCACCCAGCCCGAATTGAACGGGATCACCGCCCAGGCCACGACGGCCAGCACGAACGAGGTCATCGGCGCGAGGAAGAAGACCGCACGGTCGGCGCCGGCGGGAACGACGACTTCCTTGACGATGTATTTCAGCGCATCGGCCACCGATTGCAGGAGCCCGTAGACGCCGACGACGTTCGGACCGCGCCGCATCTGCACCGCCGCCCAGATCTTGCGGTCGCCGTAGACCAGGAACAGGAGGCTGATCATCACGAAGCCGATGACCAGCAGGCACTGGGCCGCGATCAGGACCAGGGTGCCGAACGGCGTTGCCAGGAATGCGTCCATCGTCTCGTCCCTCTCAGCCCGTCGGCATGCCCCGTCGGGCACAGTCGGCGGCCACCACTTCGGCGTCGATCCGGGTGACCCCTTCGGGAAGCCCCGGCGTGACGCTGTAAAGCGCATCCGTACGCCAAACGCCACCCTCTTCCGTCACGTTGGTACGGATGTGGCGCGCGAACGCATAGCCCTTGGAAAGCGTGTAACCTGCTGCGATGCAGCGTGCAAATCCGGCGGCCTCGGCGCGGTCTGCCGCGCCCCGCATTTCGGCATAGATTCCGACGACATCTGCGTCGATCACCAGCACTTCGGTCCGTCCGTAGCTCCGTTCCGCCGGGTCCCCCTCCGGCCGGGCCTCGGAGACGCAGCCTTGCACGGCCGCTGCCCCCAGTATCGCGAGCGCGGCCACCGCCGGCGCCCGCGCCATCCGTCTCACTCCGCCGCCAGCGGCGCCTTCGCCCGCGCAGCCGCGCCCGCCGACAGCTCGGCCATCAGCGCCGAGGCCCGCGCGATCGGGTTCGTCAGGTAGAAGTCCTTGACCGCGTTCCTGAAATCGGCCGATGCCGGCTCGCGCAGCGGGACCCGGACCCACTCGTTCCCGGGCACTTCGTCCACCTTGGCGAGATGCGGCACCTCGGCGACCAGCGCCTGGCGCAGCTGGCCCAGCGTGTCCCACGGCTGTTTTGCCCCGAGTTCGGCCGACAAGGCCCGCAGGATCGCCCAGTTTTCCTTGGCCTCGCCCGGCGGGAAGCCGGCGCGGAGCGCCAGCTGCGGGCGGCCCTCGGTGTTGACGAAAAGGCCGTTCTCCTCGGTATAGGCGGCGGCGGGAAGGATCACGTCGGCCCGGTGCGCACCGCGGTCGCCGTGGCTGCCCTGGTAGATGACGAAAGCGCCCCCATTTTCTGAACGGGGCGCGATCTCGACCTCGTCGGCGCCGAGGTTGTAGATGACCTCGGCCCCGTCGAGCGCCGTCGTCAGCCCGCCCTCGGTCACCGCGCCCACGTCCATTGCGCCGACGCGGGCAGCGGCGGTGTGCAGGACCAGGAGCTTGGATTGCGCGGCCTCGGCCGCCTTCATCACGTGGCTGAGAACAGCGGCGCCATCCGCCTCGGTCAGCGCGCCCTGGCCCAGGATGATGACCCCCTTGGTGCCGTGCTTGTCGCTGTGATCCATCGCGGAAAGCTCGGTCAGCGACTGACGTCCGGCGCCGATGTAGCTGTAGTCGTACGTCAGATCGACCTTCTCGCCGATCAGCGCCACCTTGGCACCGCGCGCCCAGGCCGCCCGGATGCGGGCGTTCAGCACCGGCGCCTCGTCGCGAGGGTTGGTGCCGATCAGAAGGATCATGTCGGCGCTGTCGATGTCCTCGATCGCGGCGTTGCCGACATAGCCCGAACGGTTGCCGCGCGGCAGTTTCGCGCCGTCGGTGCGGCATTCGACCTGTCCGCCCTGCCCTTCGACCAGCTGTTTCAGAGCGAAGGCGGCCTCGACCGGGGCGAGGTCGCCGACAAGGCCCGCGATCTTCCGGCCCTTCATCGCAGTGGCCGCGGCGGCGAGCGCCTCGGGCCAGGTGGCGGGCGTCAGCTTGCCGTCCTTGCGGACATAGGGCCTGTCGAGCCGCTGGCGGCGCAGCCCGTCCCAGACGAATCGCGTCTTGTCCGAGATCCACTCCTCGTTCACGCCGTCATGGTTGCGCGGCAGGATGCGCATGACTTCGCGGCCCTTGGTGTCGACCCGGATGTTCGACCCCAGCGCGTCCATCACGTCGATCGTCTCGGTCTTGGTCAGTTCCCACGGCCGGGCGGTGAAGGCGTAGGGTTTCGAGACCAGCGCGCCCACCGGGCAGAGGTCGATGATGTTGCCCTGCAGGTTCGAGACAAGGGTTTCATTCAGGTACGAGGTGATTTCGGCATCCTCGCCCCGGCCGGTCTGGCCCATCTGGTGGATGCCGGCGACCTCGGTCGTGAAGCGGACGCAGCGGGTGCAGGAGATGCAGCGCGTCATGTGGGTTTCGACGAGCGGGCCGATGTCGAGATCCTCGGTCGCGCGTTTCGGCTCGCGGTAGCGGCTGAAGTCGACGCCATAGGCCATCGCCTGGTCCTGGAGGTCGCATTCGCCGCCCTGGTCGCAGATCGGGCAGTCGAGCGGGTGGTTGATCAGAAGGAGCTCCATCACCCCTTCCCGCGCCTTCTTGACCATCGGCGAGTTGGTCTTGACGACCGGCGGCTGGCCTTCCGGCCCCGGCCGCAGGTCGCGCACCTGCATGGCACACGAGGCGGCAGGCTTGGGCGGGCCGCCGACCACCTCGACCAGGCACATCCGGCAATTGCCGGCGATGGACAGACGCTCGTGATAGCAGAAGCGCGGAACCTCGATCCCGGCCACTTCGCAGGCCTGGATCAAGGTCATCGCGGGATCGACCTCGATCTCGCGCCCGTCGATGATGATCTTCTTCAGTTGCGTCATGCCGTCACCTGTCTGGCGGCCGTCTCCCCCGGGGTCTACCTGAGGAGCGAGCCGATGAACGTCTTGTTTTCGATCTCCTGCCGTCCGAGACGGCAATAGCTTTCCGCGTCGCCGGGAACAACGCCGTTCTGGGCGAGATAGAGGTCGCGCGAGGCGCGGAGCCGGGTCTTCGCGACCTCGTCGTCCTCGAGCGCGTTGATGTCGGCGTCGGTATAGCCGAGCGACTTGGCATAGGCCTCGAGATCGCGCTTGAGGCCGAGCACACGGAAGATGCGCGCCGAGATCGACGGGCAGTTCTTGCGGATCTGGTCGCCCACGGCGACGCCGAAGAACTCGTTCCACACCCGCTCGTTCTCGGACAGCGGAGGCAGGGCCTGCGCCTGGACCGGGATCGCGATCACTGCCGCGAGGATGAGGGGGAGGATGCGTGACTTGATTTGGGGGGTCATGGGTTACTCCGCAGCTGTTGCGTTGCACTGGCGCGTCCGGAAGAGACGCGCCTCCTTCAGATAGGACCAGCCGAAGGCCTGGTCCGTATCCCCCGCTTTCTTCCTCATCGCGAGCCGTTCGAGCGCCTCGTCCAGAGTTGGCCGGTGCCCCTGGGGCACCCACCACATCACGAAATGCTGGTCGCCCAGCACCTCGAACCATTCGTGCCGGCGTTCGTAGAACTGCCTGTGCACCGTGTTCCACACGAAATTCTCAAGCGTCTCGACGCTTTCCCAGACGGTCAGGTTCGACAC
>JBNLCA010000457.1:0-4060 GCA_050303575.1 Paracoccaceae bacterium | reverse complement strand
CTTCTGAGCGAGGAGACCGACACGCTGACCTACGCGAGCCCCGACGGGTCACTGATCGTCGGATTCTCGATCGACAGGCCGGCCGAGGCCCTCGAACGTCACGCCCGCGTGCTGGAAGCGGCGGCGCGCGGGACCGAGCCCTACCGCTCGGCCACGCCCGCGCGGATCGTCACCTCGGTCACCGCCGGGTCGGGCAGCCGCTTCTACCTGAGATCCGACGCCGGGCGCGGCTTCTACTCCTCGGTGATGATCGGGGCCGACCCGATCCATGCCGGCCGCCTCGCCCTGATCGCCGCGTCGATCCAGCCGGGCCGGGCGCCGGATCTCGCGATTGCCGCCACGTCACCGCTCAGGGCCCGCCTGAACCTTTCGCCCTCGGCGCCGGCACCCCCGCCGCCGGCCGCTACCGCCCGTGTCGGCACCGCCTCCGGCGAGGTCGCCGCCAGCACCGGCACCGGCTTTTATGTCAACAACACCGACCTCGTGACCGCGAACCACGTGGTCGACGGATGCCGCGCCATCCGGCTGGCGGACGGATCGGCACTGGCCGTCATCGGCCGCGACCCCGGCCTCGATCTCGCCGTCCTCGGCGCCGAGCGGCGCTCGCGCGTGTGGCTCAGCCTCGGCGCCGAGCCCGAGGCCAAGCTCGGCGAGACGGTCTACGCGCTGGGCTATCCGTTCCTCGACCTTCTGGGCCAGGGCCTCAGCGTCACCGGCGGCAACGTCAGTGCGCTTGGCGCTCCGGGCGAGGCGAACGCGCAGATCATGGTCTCGGCGCCGGTTCAGCCCGGCAACAGCGGCGGCCCGCTCCTGAATGCGCGCGCCGAGATCGTGGGCGTCGTCGTGGCGCGGCTCGACGACATGAAGATGCTCGAGGCGACCGGCACCTTGCCGCAGAACATGAACTTCGCTGTGCCTGCGGATGTGTTGAAAGAGTTCCTCGAAGTGAATGCCGTCGCCGCCGCGCCCGGGGGCCACGCGGCGAACGACATCGCATCGGGCATCGCCGACGAAGTGCGGGATTCCGTGGTCTCGGTCCATTGCTACCGCTGAGCGTCAACGGGCGGCGCCTCTAAGGTTGGACGCTTCCAGATCCTATCCGCGCATTGCCGGGCAACGACTGGGCGCCCCGACCTCGCACCGGCGGGCAATGCGGGCCGGCCCGTCCGGGATGCCTAAACTCCAGTTGCAGAACCCGGATTTGCGGCGGTTTTGCGCGTCGCCCCGCGTTGAATGCATTCATGACGGAGCATATGAGTCCGCCGTGCATTCGTGACAGGACAATGACATGCAGAGCGCGGTCCGCAGAGGGATATCCGCCGGAGCGCCGGCGCTGCCGCCCTATGCGCTGAATGTCCTCGTCGCGACCTATCTTCTCGCGCTGTGCAACACCACCTTCTGGACGCGGCTGAACGACATCTTCGACGGCCGTCCGCTGGCGGCGGCGGGGTTCGCAGGGGCGGTCTGGGCGCTGATGGTGCTCGTCGTATCGCTTCTGGCGGTGCGCCGGCTCCAGAAGCCGGTCCTGATCGCGCTCCTGCTGATCGCCGGGGTGACCTCGTACTACGTCGACAAGCTCGGCGTCATCGTGGACCGCGAGATGATCCAGAACGCCGTCACGACGACGTTCACCGAATCCAAGCACCTGATTACGCCAGCCTTTCTGATCCATGTCGCGCTCTATGGGCTGCTGCCGTCGCTGGTCGTCGCCTGGATCCCCGTTCAACGCCCGGGCATTGTGCGCGGCCTCATCGGCTGGGGCCTCATGACGGCCGGCGCCGCCGCGCTTTGTGTCGGGCTCCTCTTCATCGGGCTCAAGGACTATTCGACCGTCCTGCGCGGCCACAAGGAACTGATGGCCTCGGTCCAGCCGCTCGCGCCGATGGCGGGCGCCCTGCGCTATGCGCGGATGATGATGAAGGCCACGAAGATCGAGCTTCAGCCGACCGGCACGGATGCGACCGCCGGCCCGCTTCTGGCCAGGTCCGAGAAGCCAGTCCTTCTGGTTATCGTCGCGGGCGAGACCGGGCGGGCGCAGAACTGGTCGCTCAGCGGGTACGAGCGGCAGACCAACCCCGAACTGCGGCAGCGGGACATCTTCTATTTCCCCCACGCGTCGAGCTGCGGCACCGCGACCGCCACCTCGCTTCCCTGCATGTTCTCGCCGCTCACCCGTTCGGACTATTCCTACGAGGGCGGGCTCAGCCACGAGAACCTTCTCGACGTGCTGGTCCATGCCGGCTTCGACGTCGAATGGTGGGACAACAACACCGGCGACAAGAACGTCGCCGACCGCGTCCCGCACCGGATGATGAGCGCCGACGAAGGCGCCGAGTTCTGCCAGGACGAATGCGTTGACGGCGTTTTTCTGGCTGGGCTCGCCAGGAAGGCCGAGACGATCACAAAGAATACCGTCGTCGTCCTTCACACGATCGGCAGCCACGGCCCGGCCTATTATCTGCGCTATCCGGCGGACGAGGAGGAGTTCCAGCCCGCCTGCCACGAGGAAGAGCTGACCAGGTGCTCGAACGAGGAGATCGTGAATGCCTACGACAACACGATCCTCTATACCGACTGGTTCCTCGGCCAGGTGATCGACACGCTGGCGGCCAGCGACAGCGTGCTGCCGGCCATGTTCTACGCCTCGGACCACGGCGAGTCGCTGGGCGAGGGCGGGCTTTATCTGCACGGAACGCCCTATTTCATGGCACCCGACTACCAGACCCACGTGCCAATGGTTCTCTGGACGGCGCCCGCGTTCCGCCAGGCGCTCGGCCTTGACGAGGACTGCCTCGCCGACGCTGCGTCGGGCGAGACCAGTCACGACAACATCTTCTCGACCATGCTCGGACTTGTCGATGTGACAACCGGGGCGCGGGACGAGAGGCTTGATCTGGCGTCGGGGTGCCGTAGCATCCCGGCCCTATGAAGGACCTGCCCGAGAAACCCGCCCGCAAGACCGGCATCGCGCATTTCTTCGCGGCAGCGACCTATTCGCTGGGCGGCGCGCGGCGGCTCTTGCGCGAATCCGCCTTCCGGCAGGAGCTTTTCGGCGCCGCCGTGATCCTGGCGCTTCTGGCTGTCGGCGGCGCCTCTGTGCCGCAGATGCTCGGCTTTGCGATCCTGGCGTTGATCCTTTTTGCCATCGAGGCGCTGAACACCGCCCTCGAGGAGCTGGTCGACCACCTCTCGCCCGGCTGGTCGGAATTCGCCAAGCATGCCAAGGATCTCGGCTCGTTCGCGGTCATGTGCGCGCTGATCGCGAGCGGGCTCTACCTCCTGTGGGTGGTTCTCGACCTAATTTAGAACCGTTCCAAAACTTGACTTGGACCGGACCGGGGCGCATATCGAAGGCTCAGGAGACGCGCCATGTTCATTCAGACTGAATCCACGCCGAACCCCGCCACGCTGAAGTTCCTGCCCGGCCAGACCGTGCTCGACGCCGGCACCGCCGACTTCCCCACACCCGAGGCCGGGGAAAAGTCGCCGCTGGCGCGCCGGATCTTCGCAGTCGATGGCGTGACCGGCGTCTTCTTCGGCAACGACTTCGTCACCGTGACCAAAGCCGAGGATGTCGCGTGGGAGCATATCAAGCCCGCGATCCTGGGCGCCGTGATGGAGCATTTCCAGTCCGGTCAGCCCGCCATCGAGGGCGACGGCCAGGCTTCGGGCCACGCCGCCCATGACGGGCCGGACGAGGCCATCGTCAGCCAGATCAAGGAACTTCTCGACACCCGCGTCCGCCCGGCGGTGGCGCAGGATGGCGGCGACATCACCTTCCACGGCTTCGACCGCGGGATCGTCTACCTGCACATGCAAGGCGCGTGCGCCGGCTGCCCGTCCTCGACGCTGACGCTGAAGATGGGCATCGAGAACCTTCTGCGCCACGACATCCCCGAGGTCGTCGAGGTCCGCCCGGTTGCCGCCTGAGGCGTCAGCCGCCGTTACCGTTCGATGCTACTGTGGCCGGGTCAGGGTCCATGCCGATGTCCGCCCTCAGCTCGTCGCATACTGCCATTGTTCCGACTGCCGGCGCGTCTCCGGTGCACCGGTCGCGGCC
>JBNLCA010000456.1:0-6205 GCA_050303575.1 Paracoccaceae bacterium | reverse complement strand
GGGCGGCATGGCCGAGGGGCACACGTTCAAGGCCTACCAGCCGGGCGGTCCGTCCTCGGGCCTGCTGCCGGCGTCGATGGACGACATCCCGCTCGACTTCGACACGCTGCAACCGCACGGCACCTTCATCGGCTCGGCGGCGGTGGTGGTCCTGTCGGACAAGGACAGCGCGAAGGCCGCGGCGCTGAACATGCTGCGCTTCTTCGAGAGCGAAAGCTGCGGGCAGTGCACGCCCTGCAGGGTCGGCTGCGAGAAGGCGGTCAAGCTGATGCAGGCCGACCGCTGGGACGGCGCGCTGCTCGAGGACCTGTGCCAGGTCATGGCCGATGCCTCGATCTGCGGCCTTGGCCAGGCGGCGCCGAACCCGATCCGCCTTGTGATGAAACATTTCCCGGATGAGGTCTGACATGCCGGACGGAACCCGCACCAGGACGATCCGCTTCACGCTCGACGGCAAGGAAGTCACCGCGACCGAGGGCCAGACGATCTGGGACGTCGCGCATGGCGGCGGCCTCGTCATCCCGCATCTCTGCCACAAGCCCAGCCCCGGCTACCGGCCGGACGGCAACTGCCGCGCCTGCGTCGTCGAGATCGAGGGTGAGCGGGTGCTGGCGGCGTCCTGCATCCGAACGCCGACCGACGGCATGGTCGTCAACACGCAGAGCGACCGCGCCAGAAAAGCGCGCGAGACGGTCATGGAGCTCCTGGTCGCCGACCAGCCCGAGGCCGCACATGACCGTTCGTCGCACATGCATCAGATGGCTGAGGCGCAGGGCGTCGCAACCAGCCGCTTCCCGGCGCTGGAGCCCAAGCGCATTCCGCTTCTCGACGACAGCCATGTCGCAATGCGCGTGAACCTCGACGCCTGCATCCAGTGCGGCCTCTGCGTCCGTGCCTGCCGCGAGGTTCAGGTGAACGACGTGATCGGCATGTCGGGCCGCGGGCACGACAGCTATCCGACCTTCGACTTCGCCGACCCGATGGGCGCCTCGACCTGTGTCGCCTGCGGAGAATGCGTGCAGGCTTGCCCGACGGGCGCGCTGATGCCGGCGACGGTGCTCGACTGCGCGCAGCTCGGAGACAGCGCCGACTTCGACAGCGAGGTGAAATCCGTCTGCCCGTTCTGCGGCGTCGGCTGCCAGGTCAGCCTGAAGGTCAAGGACGGCAAGGTGAAGTACGTCGACGGGATCAACGGTCCGGCGAACGAAGGGCGGCTCTGCGTCAAGGGGCGGTTCGGTTACGACTACATCCACCATCCGCACCGGCTGACCCGTCCGCTGATCCGGCGCGACGACGCGCCGGAAAAGGGACTGAACGTCGATCCGGCGAACTGGCAGACGCACTTCCGCGAGGCGACGTGGGACGAGGCGCTGGACCTTGCCGCCGCGGGCCTCGGCGCGCTGCAGGACACGCATGGCGGCAAGGCAGTCGCCGGCTTCGGCTCGGCCAAATGCTCGAACGAGGAGGCCTATCTCTTCCAGAAGCTGATCCGCCAGGGCTTTGGCCACAACAACGTCGACCACTGCACGCGGCTCTGCCACGCCTCGTCCGTCGCGGCGCTGATGGAGAATGTCGGCTCAGGCGCGGTGACGGCGACCTTCAACAAAATCGAGCACGCCGACGTCGCCATCGTCATCGGCGCGAACCCGGTCGAGAACCACCCGGTCGCGGCGACCTTCTTCAAGCAGTTCACCAAGCGCGGCGGCAAGCTGATCGTGATGGACCCGCGCGGCCAGGCGCTGAAGCGGCACGCGACGCACATGCTCCAGTTCAAGCCCGGCGCCGACGTGTCGATGCTGAACGCGATCATGCACGTGATCGTCGAGGAGGGCCTCTACGACGAGCAGTATATCCAGGCGATGACCGAGAACTGGGAGGCCGAGAAGGCGCATCTGGCCCAGTTCCCGCCCGAGAAGATGGAGGCCGTCTGCGGCATCCCGGCCGAGACGTTGCGCCAGGTCGCCCGCGACTTCGCCACCGCGCAGGCGGGGATGATCTTCTGGGGCATGGGCATCAGCCAGCACATCCACGGCACAGACAATTCGCGCTGCCTGATCTCGCTGGCGCTGATGTGCGGCCATGTCGGCCGGCCCGGCACCGGGCTGCACCCGCTCAGGGGCCAGAACAACGTGCAGGGCGCGTCGGACGCGGGCCTGATCCCGATGTTCCTGCCGGACTACCAGACGGTGACGGACGCCGGCATCCGGGGGCATTTCTCCGAGATCTGGGGTTCGGGCGACTTCGCCGCCGAAAAGGGGCTGACGGTGACCGAGATCCTCGACGCGGTGCACGCGGGCGAGGTGCGCGGCATGTATATCCTGGGCGAGAACCCGGCGATGTCTGACCCCGACCTGAACCACGCGCGCGAGGCGCTGGCGAAGCTCGAGCATCTGGTCGTGCAGGACATCTTCCTGACCGAGACCGCGAACTATGCCGACGTGATCCTTCCCGCCGCCGCCTTCTACGAGAAGTCGGGCACGGTGACGAACACCAACCGGCAGGTCCAGATGGGCCGACCCGCCGTGGCGCCCCCGGGCGAGGCGCGCGAGGACTGGGCGATCACCACGGCGCTTGCCAACCGGCTGGGGCTTGGCTGGACCTACAGCCACCCGCGCGAGGTCTTCGCGGAGATGAAGAAGGGGATGACGTCGCTCGACAACATCACGTGGGAGCGGCTCGAGACCGAGGGCGCGGTCACCTATCCCAGCCTCTCGCCCGAGGATCCGGGCCAGCCCATCGTGTTCGGCGACAGGTTCCCGCGCGCCAATGGCCGGGCAAAGTTCACGCCCGCCAGCATCATCCCGCCGGACGAGTTGCCGGACGCCGACTATCCGATGGTGATGACCACCGGACGGCAGCTTGAGCACTGGCATACCGGTTCGATGACGCGGCGGTCGAAGGTGCTGGACGCGGTCGAGCCCGAGGCGAACTGCTCGCTCCACCCCGCGACGCTGCGCAAGCTGGGCGTTGCGCCCGGCGGAAAGGTGCGGCTGGAATCGCGGCGGGGCGAGATCGTGCTTCTGGCGCGCGCCGACCGGGCGGTGGCCGAGAACATGGTCTTCGTCCCCTTCGCCTATGTCGAGGCTGCGGCGAACGAGCTGACCAACCCGGCGCTCGATCCTTACGGCAAGATCCCGGAGTTCAAGTTCTCGGCGGTGCGGGTGACGGCGGCCTGACGGTTGCGATCGCCGGTGCGGCCGGTACGAAAGGGAGGGCCCGCCCGGTCGCACCGGGCGGGCCCTTTTCGATCAGAACGGGCTGTCGGGGAAGTAGTAGTCCTCGGCATTCTCCGGCGTGATCAGCGTGGCGTCGATCGTGTAGACGCCCGAGACCGGAACCTTGCCCATCAGACCCGCGACGGTCATCTCGAGCGCGGTACCGACCATGGCCGGCGGATAGAGCACGTCGACCGGGATCATCGGATCGCCGTCCAGCACCCGCTTGATCATGTCCTTCGAGCCGGCGCCGCCGACGATGTACTGGATGTCGGTGCGACCGGCCTGCTCGATGGCCTGAAGGACGCCAACGGTCATGTCGTCATCCTGGCACCAGACCACATCGATCTGGTCGTACTTGGTCAGGTAATCCTGCATGACGCGGAAGGCGTCGTCGCGGTTCCAGTTGCCGTACTGGCGGTCGAGAACCTCGACGTTCGAGCCGGCGATGCCCTCGTCGAAGCCGTCCTGGCGCATCTGGTCGATCGGAATTGGCAGGCCGCGGATGACGACGACCTTGGCGTCGGGCGTGGTCGCGGCGATGTATTCGCCCGCCACCTTGCCGAGGCCGTAGTTGTCGCCCGCGACATAGAGGTCGCGCACCGTGCCGTCGTTGACCGACGGCGCGCGGTCCACGAGCGCCACGAAGGTACCCGAGTTCTTCACCTCGATGATCGCGTTGACCAGCGCATCGGGGTCGGTCGGCAGGACGACCAGCGCGTCGATCCCCTGCACTTCCAGGTCCTGCAGCGCGTTCGCCTGGCTCGCCGGGTCGGGCGAGGTCTTCACGATCACGTCGAGGCCCTCGTAGGCGGCCTCGAGCTCTTCGGCGATACGGTTCGCGTGGTAGACGACGCCGGCCGTCCAGCCGTGGTCGGCCGCGGGGATCGAGACGCCGATCTTCATGTCTTGTGCAATGGCGGCGCCTGCCAGCAGCGTGCTGGCCGCAAGGGCGCCGATCAGGGTCTTCTTCATGGTTTCCTCCCAGGATTTGCGGGGCGATTTGAACCGACGCCCCCTTGCGGTTCTCAGGTTCTTCGGGTCAGCGAGCGCTGCACCAGCATGGCAAGGATGATGATCGTGCCCTGCACCGCGAGGAGCAGGTATTCCGAGATGAAGTCGGAGAGCAGCATGATGTTGCCGACAAGCTCGAGGATGAAGGCCCCGGCGATCGAGCCCCAGACCCGGCCCGAGCCACCCTTGAGCGCGGTGCCGCCGATCACCACCGCGGTGATCGCCTGGAGCTCCCACAGGCTTCCGGTCGTGGCCGAGGTTGAGGCGAGGCGCGGCACGTAGAGGACCACCGCGACGCCGACCGTCAGGCCCTGGATGATGAAGGCGATCAGCCGGACGCGGGCGACGTTGATGCCGGAATGACGCGCCACCTCGCGGTTCGAACCGACGGCGACCACGTGCCGGCCGTAGCTCGTGCGGTACATCAGGACCGCGCCGATCCCGGCCACGATCAGCGTGATGAGGATGGGATACGGCAGGCCCAGGAAGTCGCCGAAATAGAGACCACGATAGACGGCCTGCTGCTCGGACGATTGCAGCGTGATGGCGCCGCCTTCCGAGAGCCAGGTGGTCAGGCCGCGGAAGATGCCCATCGTGCCGAGCGTGACGATGAAGGGCTCGAGCTGGCCCTGCGTGGTGACGAGGCCGTTGAACAACCCGCAGGCCATTCCCAGTGCCAAGGCCAGGACGATGGCCACCAGAACCATCAGAAGCGGGTTCGCGATGAGCCCGCTGTTCATGAAGAGGATCATCACCGAGGCGACGAAAGCCACCATGGCGCCGACCGAGAGGTCGAGGTCGCCCGCCGAGATGACGAAGGTCGCGCCAACCGCGATGATCGCGATGAAGGCGCAACGCGTGGCGACGTTGGCCAGGTTGTCGAGGCCGACGAAGCGCGTGTTCACCATCGCTCCGACGATGATGAGAACCGCCAGCGCCACGAAGGGCGCGATGGCGCGCAGATCTATCGATCCGAGCGCGCGGCGCAATGAACTGGACTGGCTGTCGGTTTGGGTCATTCCTGCCTCTCAGGCCGCCTTGGCCAGGCCCGAGGCCAGGCGCATGATCTGGTTTTCGCCGATCTCGTCGCCGCTCAGTTCGCCGACGATCCGCCCCTCGCGCATCACCATCACCCGCGTCGAAAGCCCGATGACCTCGGGCATCTCGGACGAGATCAGGATGATCGAATGGCCCTCGCGGGCCAGAACCGAGAGGAACTGGTAGATCTGCTGCTTGGTGCCGACGTCGATGCCGCGCGTCGGCTCGTCGACGATCAGAATCGAGGGGCTGAGCTCCATCACCTTTGCAAGGAGGAGCTTCTGCTGGTTGCCGCCCGACATCTGGCCGACGGTGACCGACCGGTCGCGCACGCGGATGTCGAAACGCCGGTTCGCGCGCTCGAGCGCCCTGGCCTCGGACGCGCTGGAGATGAACCCCCAGCGCTGGTGCAGGTCGAGCGACTGAAGCGTCAGGTTCGGACGGATGCGCTCGGCGAGGAGCAGGCCCCTGCCCTTGCGGTCCTTGGTCAGGTAGGCAAGCCCGGCGGCACGCGCCGCGCCCATGTCCGATGCCAGCGGCTCGCCGCCCGCCCAGACGTGGCCGGCCTTGCGCGGTTTCAGCCCGACGATGGCCTCCATCAGCTCGGTCCGGCCCGAGCCGATCAGACCGGCAAAACCCAGGATCTCGCCCTTGCGCAGCTCGAGCGAGGCGTCCTTGATGAAGCTGGTCGAAAGGTTCTCGACCTTCAGCACCACCGGCGCGTCGACATCGGGCTCCTGCTTCGAAGGGTAAAGGTCCGAGAGTTCGCGGCCGACCATCAACTGCGCGATCCGGTCGCTCGAGAGGTTGCGTGTCGCCTCGGTCTTGATCCACTGGCCGTCGCGCAGGATCGTCACCCGGTCGGTCAGCGCCATTACCTCGTCGAGCTTGTGCGAGACGAAGACGAAGCTCGTCCCCTCCTCGCGCTGCTTGCGGAC
>JBNLCA010000455.1:0-6379 GCA_050303575.1 Paracoccaceae bacterium | reverse complement strand
ATCCGCGATCGTGTAGGCGCTGTGCGCCGTGACATTGGCCTTCATGTGTCCTCCCTCGCGGCGTTTTCTATCCGCGTTTCCGGTTCATACCGGGTTGGCAGATAGATAACGCCGGGGCAGGGGCGGGCGTCAAGCGGGAATTGGTCAGGAGAGTACCGCGATAGCCGCGCCAGCGCCTGCCCGTGGGTTGGCGCAGCACCGGTCGAGCGGGGTCCTTTGTGGTGCAGCCAGCCTCCAACACGAGAAGAACAGTGCGACGGCGCAGAGGCGCCAGCCCGTCGGGGCGGGCAGGCGCTGGCGCGGCGGCTTCGCCTTGATTCCGCGCCGGAGCGACGAGCCGCCGTCGCTCTTACGCCGGCATCAGCCTCAGCAGAATGTCCTGATCGTGGTTGCCGAACCCCCGGCCGAAGATGTTCAGCCCGCCGGGATGGGCCGCGTCCTCCTTGACGCCGATCCGAACGCGGACCGAGCGGTGACCGTCCAGGTCCAGCGTTTTCAGCGACGTCTCGGAGACTTTCACCCCGTCGCGGAACGTGCCCTTGTCGGTCACCTTCCAGGTCTTCATCTGCCCGTATTGCGAGCCCTTCAGCTTCCACCAGTCCGGCGTGTAGGTGCCCCGCTTGTCGCCGAAATCGCCCGGCGACGTCCAGGTGTCGATCTCGTGCCCGTTGATCGCGACGGTGATGTCCGAGGGCCAGTCGCTCGAGGTGCCGGGCACCTCGGACGAGAGTTCCAGCGACAGCTCCAGCGCGGCGAGAGACCGGCCCGAGAGCTTGGCGTTGTTCGGGAACTGGTATTCGACAAAGCCGCGCGTGAACCACAGAAGGCCGGCCCGCATCCGGTCCGGGTCAAGGAAGGTGTCGGGCACGTCGAGAAGCCCGATCACGCCGTCCTTGGAACATAGGCCGCAGGGGCCGGTGATCTCGCAGCGCGTGTAGAGCCCGATCGGCATCTCGACCGCGATGGCGTCCGAGGCCTGCGCCGGATCGTGGTCCTTGAAGGCGATCAGGAGCTCGGAAAAGGTCGTGTGGCAGATCTTCTGGCTGCCCTTCTTCGCCTTCTCGGCCCGGGTCTGGACAAGGCCCGCATCGACCAGCACCTGGATGTTGGACGAGACGGTCGACTGCGGCAGGCCGAGCTCGTCCGCCACCTGGTTCACGTTGCGCGGGCCCGAGGCCAGCAGCTTGAGGATGCGGATCCGCACCTCGCTCGCCAGCCCCTTGAGAATGTCGATCCGTTCGGTCGGATCGACCAGGATTACCTGGTTGGTCATGCTGCTCCTGTCCCCCGGCGCCGTCTGTATCAGCAAACCGGGTTCAAAGGAACGGCTGGTTTATCCCAGACGGCACGCGGCGATGGCGGCCATGTTCAGGATGTCGTTCACTGTCGATGTGGTCGAGCAGATCTGGATCGAGGCGCCCGCCCCGGTCAGGATCGGGCCGATCACCGTCGCCCCCGCCATCTCCTGCATCAGCTTGACCGAGATCGAGGCCGAGTGCCGGGCCGGAACGACGAGGACGTTCGCCGGGCCGGTCAGGCGGCAGAACGGATAGTTCGCCATCTGCTCGGCATTGAGCGCGACATCCACCGTCATCTCGCCATCGTACTCGAAATCGACGCCGCGCCGGTCGAGCGCGGTGACTGCCTGCGCCATCTTCACCGCCCGCTCGCTGACCGGATAGCCGAAGGTCGAGAAGGACAGGAACGCCACGCGCGGCTCGAGCCCCAGCCCGCGCGCCACTTCGGCGGCGCGGGTGGCGATGGTGGCAAGATCCTCGTCGTCGGGCCATTCCTGCACCAGCGTGTCCGCGATCAGCACGATCCGTCCGCGCAGAAGAACCGCCGTGACACCGACCGCGCCATGTTCGGGCGTCGCGTCGTAGACGTGGTTGATGAGCGAAAGCACATGCGCCGACTTGCGCGTGGCCCCGGTGATCAGCGCGTCGCCGTGTCCGTGCGCCAGCATGAGCGCCGAAAAGACATGCCGGTCACGCGCGGCAAGCCGGTGGATGTCGTGATCGTCGAAGCCCTTGCGCTGAAGCCGCTCGTAGAGGAACGCCTTGTAGTTCTCGAGCTGGTCGGTGTTCGCCGCGTTCACCACCTCGAGTTCGCTGACCGCATCGCCAAGGCCGGCCGCTTCCAGCTTCTGCTTCACGTCCGGCTCGCGCCCGACGACGATGGACTTGCCCAGACCCATCCGCTGGAACGACACGGCGGCGCGCAGGACACGCGGGTCGTCGCCCTCGGCGAAGATGACGCGGCCCTGTGCGTTGCGGGCGCGGAACTGGATCGATTGCAGGATCGAGGCGGTCGGGTCCATCCGCGACTTCAGGTGAAGCTCGTAGGCTTCCATGTCGACGATGGGCCGGCGGGCGACGCCGGTGTCCATCCCGGCCTTCGCCACCGCCGGCGGGATGACGTGGATCAGGCGCGGGTCGAACGGCGTGGGAATGATGTATTCCCGGCCGAAGGCAAGCTTGCGGCCATAGGCCATCGCCACCTCGTCCGGCACGTCCTCGCGCGCCAGCCGGGCCAGCGCCTCGGCGCAGGCGATCTTCATCTCGTCGTTGATCGCCCTTGCGTGGATGTCGAGCGCGCCGCGGAAGAGGTAGGGAAAGCCGAGGACGTTGTTCACCTGGTTCGGATAGTCCGACCGACCGGTCGCGACGATGGCGTCGGGCCGGACCTCGTGCGCCTCTTCCGGCGTGATCTCGGGATCGGGGTTCGCCATCGCGAAGATGATCGGATCGCGGCCCATGCTTTCCAGCATCTCGCGCGTCACCGCGCCCTTGGCCGAGACACCGAGGAACACGTCGGCCCCCTGCATCGCGTCGGCCAGCGAGCGCGCGTCGGTCTTGGCCGCGTGGGCCGACTTCCACTGGTTCATCCCCTCGGTGCGGCCCTGCCAGATCACGCCCTTGGTGTCGCAGACGATGCAGCTGTCGTGCCGCGCGCCCATCGATTTGAGAAGCTCGATGCAGGCGATCCCGGCCGCGCCCGCACCGTTCAGCACGATCTTGCAGTCCTTCAGCTCGCGCCCCGTCAGGGAAAGCGCGTTGATCAGCCCCGCCGCGCAGATCACCGCCGTTCCATGCTGGTCGTCATGGAAAACGGGGATGTCCATGATCTCTTTCAGGCGCTGCTCGATGATGAAGCACTCGGGCGCCTTGATGTCCTCGAGGTTGATGCCGCCGAAGGTCGGGCCCATGAGGCTGACCGCCTTGATGATCTCGTCGGGGTCCTCGGTGTCGAGCTCGATGTCGATGGCATTGACGTCTGCGAAGCGCTTGAAGAGGACCGCCTTGCCCTCCATCACCGGCTTGGACGCCAGCGCGCCGAGGTTGCCGAGGCCGAGAATCGCCGTGCCGTTCGAGATGACGGCGACGAGGTTGCCCTTGGTCGTGTAGTCGTAGGCGGTCTCGGGCGCCTGGGCGATTGCCTCGACCGGGACCGCAACGCCGGGCGAATAGGCAAGCGACAGATCGCGCTGCGTCGACATCGGCACCGAGGCGACGATGTCGAACTTCCCCGGTCTCGGCTCCAGATGGTAAGCCAGCGCCTCTTCGGGCGTTATGCGGGCTTTCGGCATGTCTTCCTCCCTGAGTCCCGCATGCTTAGCGGAACCGGGACGGTTCCCACAACGCTGACGTTAACTGGTCGTCAACATTCGCCCGATGGGACGCCAGAAGTAGATCGCGATCACGCCCGCGCCCACCGCCGCGATCCAGATCGGCACGGCGAGCGCGACGTCCCGCGTCGTGACGCCTTCGGCGAGCCGAACGGCCACGCCCGAAAGCGCCAGCCCCAGCGGGATCATGCCCCAGGCCAGAAGCCGGTAGAGGCTGTTCACCCGGCCGAGGATCTCGTCCGGGATCGCACGCTGGCGGTACGAGACCGAGACGGTGTTCCAGAGGATGCCGAAGAACTCGAAGACGGCCATCGCTGCGCCGGCGACCCACGGATTCGGAAAGAGGACCATGACAACGAAGCATGGGGTCGAGCTGAGAAGCGAGATCTGCGCGCACCGTGCCGCGCCAAGGCGGCGGATGATGTGTTCGGACGCCCAACCGGCCAGAACGCCGCCGATCGCCCCGGCGCCTAGGATCAGGCCGTATCCCGTGGCGCCGACCCCGATGACCTCCTGCGCGAAAAGGATGAGGGCCATCAGCGCCATGTGAAACAGGAGGTTCCACAGACCGCTGACCAGGGCGAGGGTGCGCATCACGGGCTTGCCGATCAGGAAGCGCACGCCCACCATCAGCTCGCGCCGCCAGTTGCGCTCGCCCCCGCCCGGGGGACGGAAGCGTCCGGACATGCCCGCGACCAGCGCCACCGCCACGCCGTAAAGCGCCGCATTCGCGGCGAACGGCAAGGCCACTGCCAGTCCCAGCAGCAAGGCCGCGAGGGGCGGACCGATCAGCGCGTTGCCGATCATCTCGACGCTCCAGAGCCGTCCGTTCGCCGCTTCGAGTCGCTCCTTCGGAACGATGGCGGGGACCATCGTCTGGGCGGCATTGTCGCGGAACACCTCGGCGACTCCGACGGTGACGGCGGCCAGCGCGATGGCGATGAACAGCCCGGGGCGCGAGATGCCCTCGGCGGAGGGTTCGGGCAGCGCGCCGGCGAGCCAGAGCGCGATTGCGGCGGCCGCGAAGGCCAGCCCGCGCAGGATGTCCATCGACAGGATCAGCGTCCGCCGGTCGACCCGGTCGGCGACGATCCCCGCCGGAATGGCGAAAAGGAACCACGGAAGGCGCAATGCCACCGGCACCAGCGAGATCAGGAGCGCGTCGCGCGTCAGCAGCGACGCGACCCAGGCCCAGGCCAGCGTCGCGATGCCGTCGCCAAGGTTGGTCAAGCCGCTCGCGGCGACGAAACGGCGGAATCCGGGGCCGAAACGGTTCTCCATGCGGCAGTCGTAGCCGCAGCGGAATCCGCCGACCAGAGCGGTTCTGCTTGACGCGCGGCGCGCCGCCCTGTACCGACCGCCATCCCGTGTTTTCTGCCGCGTGAGCAGACACCGGCCCGAAAGAGGCCGCCAAGCGGAACACGGGGGTTCCGTACCCATCATCACGCGAGGGTTCCAAGGCACCGCATCCGGCGGCGCCTTATTCACCCGTTCGCGTATGGCGCGGACAAGACAAGGGCACCCGGACGGGCGCCCGAAAGGAAATACTTTGACGACGTTCGAAACGCTCGGCCTCTCCCCCAAGCTTGCGGCGAAGCTGGCCGATGCCGGAATCACCACCCCCACGCCGATCCAGGCGCAAGCCATTCCCCCGGCCCTCCAGGGCCGCGACGTGATGGGCCTGGCCCAGACCGGCACCGGCAAGACGGCGGCCTTCGGCCTGCCGCTGATCACGGCGCTGCAGAAGATCCACGGCAAGCCGGCGCCGAAATCGGCGCGGGCGCTGGTTCTGGCCCCGACCCGCGAACTGGCCAAGCAGATCGCCGAGACGCTGAAACCGCTGATCGCCGGAACCCCGGTCCGCACCGACGTCGTGACCGGCGGCGCCTCGCTGGGCGGCCAGTCGCAGCGGCTGGCGCGCGGCATCGACCTTCTGGTCGCCACCCCCGGCCGCCTCATCGACCTGATGGAGCGCGGTGCGATCACGCTCAACGAGGCGAAGTTCCTGGTGCTGGACGAGGCCGACCAGATGCTCGACCTCGGTTTCATCCACGCACTGAGGAAAATCGCCGCGCGGCTGCCGAAGGAACGGCAGACGATGCTCTTCTCGGCGACCATGCCGGCGCAGATGGCCGAACTGGCGCAGAGCTTCCTGCGCGATCCGGTCCGCGTCCAGGTCTCGCCCCCCGGAACGGCCGTCGACAAGATCACCCAGTCGGTCCACTTCGTCGAGAAGACGAAGAAGACCGGCACGCTGATCGACCTTCTGGACGAGCACCGCGACGAGCGCGCCATCGTCTTCGGCCGCACCAAGCACGGGTCCGAAAAACTGGCGCGCACGCTGGAAGACGCGGGCTTCGCTGTCGCCTCGATCCACGGCAACAAGAGCCAGGGCCAGCGCGACCGCGCCATCACGGCCTTCAAGGCGGGCAAGGTGCGCGTGCTGGTGGCGACCGACGTCGCGGCGCGCGGGATCGACATTCCCGACGTCCGCCACGTCTATAACTTCGAGCTGCCGAACGTGCCCGAGAACTACGTCCACCGGATCGGCCGCACCGCGCGCGCCGGGGCCGATGGTCGCGCCGTAGCCTTCTGTGCGCCGGACGAGATGTCCGATCTGCGGGCCATCCAGAAGGCGATGGGCATCGCCATCCCGGTCGCCTCGGGTCAGCCGTGGCGCGGGGTCGAGCCGGCGCCCAAGGCCGAGCGCAAGGCACGGCCGCAGCGCCGCCGCCGCCCGCAGGGACGCGC
>JBNLCA010000454.1:0-13831 GCA_050303575.1 Paracoccaceae bacterium | reverse complement strand
CCTATCGTGATCCGAGCTTTCCGGCAGCACGGTTGCGAATGCTCGCCACTAAGACCACCTGCCGCGACCGCTGGCGGCAGGTGCTAAATGAGGCGGACAGAATTTCGGTGAAGCATCTGCTGACGTTGCAGGAGGGGGTGTCCGAGGCGCAGTTCCGGGAAATGACGCAAGCGAATGTGCAGCTAGTGGTGCCAGAACCTCTGATAGCCAAGTTCCCGGCCAGTATCCGGGCAGATATTCAGACCCTTGAGAGCTTCATGGGCGACTTGCGACTAATAAAGCCCGAAGCGACACTGTCCTAGCGGTTCGCCACCGATAGCGCGGCTCAATCGGATTGCAGGGGCATCAGTACCAACTTGGGGGTATCATTGGGGGTAACGATTCATTCGCGCACAAAATAGCAATTTTAAAGCAAAGAGTTAGGTCCACAGTTCGAGTTCTCTCCTGGCACCATCCCCCTCTCCAAAATCGTCCGATGACATCCAGAAAGCCCCTTTGTATAAGGGTTTTGTGGCTCCCCGTTGTCCGAGCCGGTGCGGCTTGGTCCGACAAGGTGACCCCAGATTGGAGGCAATATAGGGGGTAACGCACGGTAGTGCGAAGTGGGCGTTTTCCGATCCATGCCCCTGTCCGATGCTAAGATTCGAGCACTGAAACCGAAGGAGAAGCCGTAAGGGTTTTCGGGCTTTCAGTATCTCCAAGTGTTGGTCACGAGGATGCGGCGGTTCCTCGTCGAGAGACGGGGCCGTCCCTGCGGACGCGGGCCGGGATCCAACCGCCGCGTTGCCTTTGTGCGGCCGGTGTCCTATGCCCGGACCGACCAGTGAGGGCCGCATGACCATCCATCTTTACCAGCGCGACCTGCCGGACGGTCTGGACCTCGGCCCGGTTGTCGCCATCGACACCGAGACGATGGGCCTGATCCCGGGGCGCGACCGTTTGTGCCTGGTGCAGATGTCGTCGGGCGACGGGAACGCGCATCTGGTGCAGGTCGCCCAGGGCCAGACCGAGGCGCCGAACCTCTGCGCGATGCTGGCCGATCCGAAGGTAACAAAGCTCTTCCATTTTGCGCGGTTCGATATCGCCGCGCTGATGGGGGCGTTCGGAGTTGTGACCCAGCCCGTGTGGTGCACCAAGATCGCCTCTCGCCTCGTGCGCACCTATACCGACAAGCACGGGCTGAAGTACCTTCTGGCCGAGCTTCTGAACGTCGACATCTCGAAACAGCAGCAGTCGTCGGACTGGGGCGCCGAGGCGCTGACCGAGGCGCAGAAGGAATATGCCGCGTCCGACGTCCTCCACCTTCACCGGCTGAAGGCGGTGCTGGAAGAGCGGCTGGCACGCGAGCATCGCACCGCCATCGCGCAGGCCTGTTTCGACTTCCTGCCGACCCGGGCCGCGCTCGACCTTGCCGGCTGGCCCGAGACGGACATCTTCGCGCACAGCTGACATGAGCCGCGACACGTTCCTCGCCACCGCCCGCCGCGTGATCGCCCGCGAGGCCGAGGCGCTGGAAGCTTTGGGTCCGGCGCTGGGCGACAGTTTCGCCGATGCGGTCGAGACGATCCTGAACGCTCCGGGGCGGGTCATCGTCTCGGGGATGGGCAAGTCGGGCCACATCGCGCGAAAGATCGCGGCGACCTTCGCGTCGACCGGCACGCCGGCGCATTTCGTCCATCCGGCCGAGGCGAGCCACGGCGATCTTGGGATGCTCGGTCAGGGTGATGTCGTGATGGTTCTCTCCAACTCCGGCGAGACCACGGAACTGGCCGACCTTATCGCCTACACCCGCCGCTTCGGCATCCCGCTGATCGGGGTGGCGTCGAAGCCCGAAAGCACGCTGATGAAGCGGGCCGATGTCGGGATCGTCCTGCCGCAGGTTCCCGAGGCCTGCGGGACCGGCTTCGTCCCGACGACCTCGACGACGATGACGCTGGCGCTGGGCGATGCGATGGCGATTGCGCTGATGGAGCATCGCGCATTCACGCCCGAACGGTTCCGCGAGTTTCACCCCGGCGGCAAGTTGGGCGCGCGGCTGCAGAAGGTGCGCGATCTGATGCATTCCGGGGCCGAACTGCCGCTGGTGCCCGAGGCGACCCCGATGAGCGAAGCCTTGCTCACCATCAGCCAGAAGGGATTTGGCGTGGTGGGCGTCACGGCGGCCGATGGTAGCCTTGCGGGCATCGTCACGGACGGGGATCTCAGGCGGCACATGGACGGGCTTCTGACCCACACGGCGGGCGAGGTGATGACGCGGGACCCGCGCACCATTACCCCCGACGCGCTGGCCGAAGAGGCCGTGGCGCAGATGAACGCGCGCAAGATCACCTGCCTTTTCGTGGTCGAGGGCGAGCGGCCCCTGGGCATCCTGCACATCCACGACTGCCTGCGTGCGGGCGTGGCATGATGGCGGTTGCGGGCGGCGCGCATACGCGGTTCGTCACGATGGCCAAGATCGTGCTGCCGCTGGTAGCGCTGGCCCTCTTCGCGACGATGTTCCTGATCGCCAGGCGGATCGACCCGTATGAGCGTCCGCCCGACCCCGACATTATCGGCGCCGCTAGCGAAGCGCGTATCGGCTCGCCGGAATTCTCGGGCGTGACCGCGGACGGCACAGTCGTCTCGCTGGCCGCCGAGGTGGCGCGGCCGGATCAGAGCCATCCCGGCCGGATGACGGCGCAAAGCGTCGACGCGCGCTTCGAGATACCGGGCGGCAGTACGGTCGAGGCGACCTCGGGCTCCGCCGCCGTCGACAGCGCGGCGCGGCAGGTCGACCTGACCGGCGATGTCGTCTTCACGACCTCGACCGGCTATCGTGTCGAAAGTCCGGGCCTGACCGCCGAACTGGGCGTGGCAAGGATCGAGACGACCGGCGCGGTGACGGCGGACGGCCCGCCCGGCCGGCTCGAGGCCGGGCTCGCCACGATCACGCAAGACCCCGACGATCCGTCCGCATACGTTCTGGTTTTCAACGGTGGCGTCCGGCTGGTATACGAACCGGGCGATTAAGGAACCCCCATGCGTTATTCCATTGCGGCTGCCGCCCTGCTTCTGTCCGTCGTCACGACCCCGGTCCTTGCCCAGGGCACCAACGTCGCCTTCGGCGCCTTCACCCATGACACGACGCTTCCGGTCGAGGTGACCGCCGAAAGCCTGCGCGTCGACCAGTCGGACGGAACCGCCGTCTTCACCGGCAACGTGGTGATCGGCCAGGGTGACATGCGCATTACCGCGGGCGAGGTCCGGGTGCGCTACAAGCAGGGCACGGACGGCCAGCAGGGCGGAATCGAGCGGCTTGAGGCGTCGGGCGGCGTCACGCTGGTCTCGGGCGCCGAGGCGGCCGAGGCGCGCGAGGCGGTCTACACCATCGATTCCGGGAACATCGTGATGACCGGCGACGTGGTGCTGACCCAGGGTCAAAACGCGCTTTCGGCCGGTCGGCTGACGGTGAACCTGAAGAACGGCACGGGCGTGATGGAGGGGGGCGTGAAGACCATCCTCCAGACGAGCGGCAACCCGTGAGCCCGGCAGCCGAGCTTACGGTTTCGGAGGGCGGCGCCGGCCTGAGGGTCATTTCCCTGCGAAAGAGCTACAAGAAGCGCCCGGTCATCCGCGACGTGTCGATGGATCTGGGCCGGGGCGAGGTGGTGGCGCTTCTGGGCCCGAACGGCTCGGGCAAGACGACGTCGTTCTACTGCATCGCCGGGCTGATCAACCCCGATGCCGGGCAGGTCGTCATCGACGGCCAGGACGCGACGCTTCTGCCGATGTACCGGCGCGCCAAGCTGGGCATCGGCTATCTGCCGCAGGAAGTGTCGATCTTCCGGGGCCTCAGCGTCGAGGACAACATCCTTGCGATCCTCGAAATCTCCGAGAAGGAGCGGCACAAGCGGCGCGAACGGCTGGAGGAGCTTCTGAGCGAGTTCTCCATCGAGCATCTGCGCCGGGCGCCGTCGGTCTCGCTTTCGGGCGGTGAGCGGCGCCGGGTCGAGATCGCGCGCTGCCTGGCGGCAGATCCGAAGTACCTTCTGCTGGACGAGCCTTTCGCAGGGGTCGATCCGATTGCCGTCGCCGAGATCCGCGGCCTTGTCCACGACCTCAAGGGCCGCGGCATCGGCGTCCTCATTACCGACCATAACGTCCGGGAAACGCTGGAAATCGTCGACCGCGCCTATATCCTGCACGATGGCACGGTGATGATGTCCGGCACGCCTGACGAGGTGGTGCGCGACGAGAATGTGCGTCGCGTCTACCTGGGCAAGAACTTCAGGATCGGGTAGGCCATCCTCCGCCGTGGCAGTTGACGCGGCGCCCGACTCGCCCCCAAATGGAGAGGATGACAGTCCCTGTCCCAGTCCATGGCAGTGCGGCTCCCGCGGGCGCGATCAGCCCCGGCAAGCCCCGTCCGGACGCACAACAAATCGTTTCCAAATCCTTGCGATTCTCTGGTCCGGGCACCCGTCCGGGCCCCCTGCAGCACGACGGAGGAAGTATGCGGTACCAGATCACCGGAAAGCAGATCGACATTGGCGAGGCGCTGCAGGATCACGTGAAGGCCGAACTGGCCGAAGCCGTGGGCAAGTATGCCGGCCGCCCGACCGATGCCGCGATCACCTTCTCGAAGTCCGCGCATGAATATGTCTGCGAGACGATGGTCCATCTCTCGACCGGACTGAACGCCTCGGCCAAGGGCCATGCCACTGAAATCTATGCCGCTTTTGACGCCTGCAAGGAGAAGATGGAAAAGCAGCTGCGCCGCTACAAGCGCCGCCTGAAAGACCATCACGCCGAGCGCGCGCAGCCGGTTGAATTCGCCGACGCCCCCACCTATATCCTCGCCGCGTCGGAGCATGAGGAGTCGGGCGAACCCGACAGCCTCCAGCCCATGATCATCGCCGAGATGGAGACGCGAGTCCCGTCCCTGTCGGTTGGCGAAGCGGTCATGCAGATGGAGCTGGCTGGCGCGCCCCTTCTGGTGTTCCGGAACGAGAAGCACAGCGGTGTCAACGTCGTTTATCGCCGTGATGACGGAAATATAGGGTGGATCGACCCCACCGGATCGAAGTAACCTCCCCCACATGCCTTCGGGCATGGCGGGGGCAGAAAGAGGCTAGATGCAGCTTTCCGAGATTCTGAAGCCCGGCGCCGTAAAGGTGTTGGCGAACCTTACCAGCAAGAAGCGCATGTTCCAGGATCTGGGCGAGATCGCCGCGGGGACCTATGGGCTTGACGCCAATGCCGTCGCCGACGCGCTGCAGGAGCGCGAGACGCTGGGTCCGACCGGCGTCGGCCACGGCGTGGCGCTGCCGCATGCGCGGATTTCAGGCGTCGACCATGTGACGGGCGTGTTCCTCAAGCTGGAAAAGCCGCTGGATTTCGGGTCGGTCGACCGTCAGCCGGTGGACCTGGTCTTCGCGCTCTTTGCACCGGTCGATTCCGGGGTCGAGCATCTGAAGGCCCTGGCCCTGGTGTCGCGCACGCTGCGCGATCCGGCCACCTGCGCCAAGCTGCGCGCCAACGGCGATCCCTCGACCCTGCACGCGGTGCTGACCGAGGCGCCGGGCGTCAAGGCCGCGTAGATCCCCAGTCGGTGAAGCCGAACGTGTCGTAATCGCGGTCATAGGCCGCGTGGACGGCGCGTTCGACCTCGGCATCGTAGATCTGATCGAGGCCGAAGCCCTCGGGCGCGACAGGCGCCGGCACGGGAGGCGGCTCCAGCCCGACAAATCCCGCCAGCGCGGCCAGCTCTCCGTCCAGCGTTTCCGCGCGGAGCACCAGATCGGGCACCTTGAAGCTGCAGATCGCTTCGAGGGCCGCGGCCTGCGTGCCCCACAGCGGATGCGGCGGCAGGCCGGTACGTCCGCCGAGGTTCAGCCGCACATAATCGAGGAACGTCAGGAAGAGAGCGCGGTGGCGGTCGAGGTCGTAGCCCTCTGCCGGGAAAGTGTCGGGCAGGTCCGGCCCCTGCATCGAGCGCAGGCGGTGCCTGAGATGCACGATGGCGGGGTCGGGATTGCCGATCAGCGCCATGAATGTGTCATGCGCCCGTTCGGCCGGGTGCGAGACCACTGTGAAGCTGCGAAAGCCCGGGTTCGCCTGGCACCACATCCGCACCGCATGGCCGTTCATCTGCCGCATCAGCCCCTCGGGCCCGGTGCCGCCAAGGGCTCCCATCCAGCCCTCGACCCGTGCGGCGTGGCGACAGGCGACCGGCAGGTAGATCAGGGGCGCATCGGGGCTGGCGACGAAGCTTTTCACGTCGGCTCGGGCCACCCGCTCGGCATATTGCCGGAAGCGGGGGTCCAGGAACTCGATCCGCGCCATCGCGGTCAGCACGTCGCGCGGGTTGTCCACCCGGTCCATGACGTTGATCTCGTTCTGCTTCTTCACCCGCCGGGTCGCGGTCTTCAGGCGCCCCTCGACCCCCAGCCATGCCAGAAGGCCATTCAGCACCGCGGCGTCCTGAAGCTCGTCGTAGTCGAGGTAGAAGGCGGTCTGGCCGCTATGATGCAGCGTCTGGCGGATATGGCCGTAAAAGCCGAGATTGGCCTTGAGATAGGCCTCGAACTCGTCGGGATCGAAGCTGATCTTCGCCTCGCGCCGCCGGGTCTCCTTCACCAGCATCCACTGGCCGGTCTTTTGCGCGATCCTGAGCGAGACGTAGCTGTGCAGAGGATTGCGGCCGAGGACGATCTTGGCACAGGCCGGGTCGTCGAGCACCGCCTTGAGGACGCGCGGGTCGTGGTCCTGGAAGAAGCGGAAGCCGGCAAGCCCCTCGGTCCCCTCGCGCATTCTGTCCAGGAGCGGCAGGGGATCGGCGTCGCGTTCGGCGCGGGTCACTCCGAAGAGGTCCTCGGCATTGATCCGGCCGATGAACTCGGGATTGAAGACCTCGCCGTGGCAGGTGATCCCCTCGGCCTCGTTCAGGCTGGATTCAAGGAAGTTCGAGCCGGTGCGCATGGCGCCGAGGATGACGAAGGACGTGAAGGGACCGGGCATGGCTTACTCGCCGACCGAGCGGCGGCCGGGCAGGTTGTCCGGGTCGGCGGTCGGGAAGTCGCTGAGAAGGTAGGGGTTCATCCCCTCGTTCCTGAGCCGCTGGAGGAACGGACCAAAGCCGCTCAGGTCGGCCATCCGCGGCGCCTCGGTCAACCGGCGGCCGTTCCGGGGGGCGACCTCGTCGAGCAGCGCCTGCAAGGGCTCCATCGGCGCCTCGACGAACTCGGCCAGGGTCCAGATGCGCACGCGCGCCTTTGTCTTCGGGTCGCGGATCAGCGCGAGGTGCTTCGCCTCGACGGCCTGGAGCCGCGCCGCTTCGGCCCGTATCTCGCCGAAGGCGCGGCCCGAGTGGAAAAGCGGCACCGCCCAGGCGCCGGTGATGACGGTGAAGCTGGCGTTCCGGTCGGCCGCCATGAACTTGCCGATGGCCTGGGCGTCACGCGGGCCAAACTGGAAGCACTGGCGCTCGCCCCGCGTGTTCCAGATCAGGTTCACCAGGAACCCGTCAGGATCGTAGTCGCGCAGCGCCGCGCTGTCCGAAAGGGCGCCGTTGTAGGTGACCTCGCCGCCCGCGAACTCGGCCCGGCCCGGCGCGAAGAGATGGCCATGGACACGGCCGACGCCTGCTTTTTCCAGCCAGCCGGTGAACCCGTCGAACAGTTCGCCGAAGCCTTCGATGACGGAATAGTGGTCGCAGGTCCGCGCGATCTCGGCCTTGGGATGCGGCAGGCGGCTTTGCATCCTCAGACCTGCGCGGCCATGCGTCCGCCGCTCGGTCGCGTGCGAGAAAAGCTTGTCGATCTTCGCCGGGTTCGGCTCGGCGTTCTTCGTGACCTGCGGGTCGTTCGACAGGAAGTTGGCGTAAAGCCGGTGCGCCTTGTGCCAGATCTTGCGCGCGACGAAGCAGTCGGACCGGCGCAGAAGCTGCAGGTGGTCGTCGTAGAAGATGTGCGGCTTGCCCTGGAAGTCGAACTTCGACAGCGTCAGCGACCGGCTTTCGATCTTCTGCGAATGAAGCCGCACCAGCGTCTGGAAATAGCTTTCGTCCGGGATCCAGACGCGGCGGAAGAAACGGTCGAACTCGGCCCGGCGCGGGTCGGCAAGGATGGCGGAGAGCGTCCGGCGCGAGAGGCACCACCATTGCGACCCGAGATGCGGGACGAGGCCGTCCGGGATGCGGCGGCGGAAGCCCAGCCTGCGCTGAAGCTCGACATAGCCATCGAAGAGCTGGCGCTGCTTGCGCCAGGAGAAGGGGAAGCGGTAGAGGAACCGCTCGGAATCGAGGCCCCCGACCGCCCAGGCGACATCGGCCGTGGTAACGCTTTCGATGAAGTCGGTGTCCGGGCGCTGCGCGAGGTAGGCGCGCAGCTCCTGCACGGGCCTCAGCGGCAGGCACGAGCCCGAGGCGAGGAAAACGTGGCCGACATCGGGAAACTCGGCCAGCATCGTCTCGGCGCCGGCGATGGTCGCATCGACCAGCGACCAGGTGCCCCACTCGATCCGGCGGCTCTTCACGAAACGCACGTTCGGCAGATCGGCCAGCCGGTCGCGCATAGCGCGCGCCTCGCTCGGCTCGGTCCGGCTGTCGATATGGACGACGATCGGGCAGCCGCTTTCGGCCCAGTGCCGCGCCGCCTGTGCCGCGCGGTAGAGCGCGGTATGAACCAGCATGACGAAGCCGACGTGACCGCTCATGCCCAGTTCCCCTTGGACATGAGGCCCAGGATCTCGAGCTGGCGCCAGTTGATGTATTTCTCGCTCCACTTGCACCAGAGTTCGGGATGTTCCCGCATCGCGTCGGCATAGGCGCGGTACTGGCGGCCCGAGCCGTAATGCTCGCCGCGCAGGATCTCTTCCTCGGCCTTCGAGGCGAAGGTGTCGATGAACTTGGCGTGCAGGAGGCACCCCGACGCCTTCTCGCCACCCGACTGGTCGTAGACGAGGTTCAGCCCGCGCGGCAGCAGCATGTGGGTGGACGAGACGTAGGTGTAGGTCTTCTGCCACTTTACCAGCGGGATCTTGTTCAGCGCTGGCGCGCCCCTTGGGTTGTCGCCGAAGAAGGTGCGGGCGCGCGGGCCGCCCTGGATCCAGATGTCGTCGAGATAGGCGCTGCGCTTGTAGGAATAGTTGCCGGCGTCGAACCAGCCGGCGATATCGAACGGGTCGGTGCCCTCGGCATAGGGCACCTCGCCGATCGGGCCCTTGGGATACATGTCGAGGATCATCGCCGAGAAGGACCGCACGCCCCCGGCATCGAGCCAGTCGGTGAGCGCCTCGAGCGGCCGCGTGTCGCAGAACGGGTAGATCAGGAACTCGTCGGTATCGACGGTCAGGCACCAGTGGCCGGTGCCGTAGCGGCGCAGAAGCCAGTTCATCCAGTCGGCGCCGAACCGGGCCTTGCGGTAGCTCGCCCCGGTGGACCAAAGGGAGACATCGCGCTGGGCGCGCAGGTACTCCTCGGTTCCGTCGTCCGAGCCGTTGTCGACGAAGAGGAAATGACCGACGCCGAGCTGGCGGTAGTATCTCAGGAAGTAGGGCAGGCGGATCCGCTCGTTCCGCGTCGTGCAGAAGAGAAGCACGTCGTTGCGCCCGATGCGCGCCGTCCGGTCCTCGACCGGCAAAAGCTGGTTGCGGCGCAGGAACGCCCTGAGGCGCAGGCGCCGGCGTTCGAGCCGAAGGCGGTATGACCGGATCATGCCCAATGCGGCCGCCTCTCGTAACCTTTCGATACCCCGTTCCGATACCCGCACACCCGCAAGGGTTTACGAAGTCTATCCGCTGAATGGATTTCTATTTCGTTTGAGGGTCTGGCGCGAGCGTACATTTCAGGTCAGCCCAGACCGAGCTCTTGCAGTTGCCGCCAGTCCTCGAACCGGACCGATCCCTCGTGCCAGAAGTCCGGCCCGGCGATCAGCGCGTCATAGTAGTCGGCATACTGCTCGGCGACGCCGAAATGCTCGCCGCGAGCCTTCTCCTCGCGGGCGCGGGCCGGCGCCTCGGGCAGGAACTTGGTGTGCAGAAGCGCAGCACCCGTCGGCCGCCCCTCGCGGTTCAGGCGCGGCGGGAGCATCGAGTGGGTCGAGTTCACGTAGGCGTAGCGCCAGTGCCACCTGACCAGCGGGATCTTGTTCAGCGTCGGCGCGCGGTCGGGCTCGACGGCAAAGAACATCCGGGCGCGCGGGCCGCCCTGGACCCATTGGTTCTGCATGAAGGGCTGGACGCGGCGGCTGTAGGGGCCGGGATCGAACCATTCGAGGATTTTCAGAGGGTCGTCCCCCGGCGCGTAGCTCTGAGCGCCGACCGGGCCTTTGGGATAAAGGTCGATCATCAGCGCGCCCTGCGCGGTGCGCCCCTCGGCGTCGAGCTTTCGGGTGAGGTCGAGAATGGTCCCCGCGCAGGTGAAGAGCTCGTCCGCATCGAGCGTCAGGCACCAGTGGCCCGAGCCATGAACGGCGAGGAGATGGTTCAGCCAGTCCATCCCGAAACGCGCGGCGCGATAGCTCGCCGAAGCGGTCCAGACCGAGACGTCGGGCTGCGCTTCAAGCAGCTCGCGGCTGCCGTCGTCCGAGCCGTTGTCGACCACGAGGAAGTGGGAGACGCCGAGCCTGCGGTGATGGTCGAGCCAGTGCGGCAGACGCAGCGCCTCGTTCCTGAGACAGGCGAAGGCGAGGATCGCGTCGTGCGCCAGTCCTGCGGTGCGGTTCGCGACTTCCGTGAGGTCTCGGCGCTTGCCGAGCGCGCGCAACAGGTACCGCCGCCGCTTGCCGCGCAGCCGCCAGGCGCGGAGCGCATGCATGAGCGAGGGTTTTGGCGGCCGGAACCCGGCCTCGTCCACCGCGTGCGGGAGGGTGATCGGTCCCCAGAGATCGGCAAGAACCCCGAGGACCACGGATTACTGCGCTGCCTTCCGGACTGCCGACATCTCGTTCAGGAAGTCCGCGAACTCGGCGCTGAGATCGTCGCGGGCGAGGCCAAAGGCCACCGTCGCCTGGAGGAACCCGGCCTTCGAGCCGCAATCGTAGCGCTGACCCGAGAACCGCAGGGCGTGCACGTTGTCCGAGCTGGCGATCTCCTCGGCGATGGCGTCGGTAAGCTGGATCTCGCCCCCGGCGCCCGATTCCTTCTTGTTCAGGTTCTTCATGATCTGGGGCGTCAGGATATAGCGCCCGATCACGGCGAGGTTCGAGGGTGCGGTGCCGGCGGCGGGCTTTTCGACCATGCCCTTCACCTTCATCAGCGCGCCGTCATCCTTGCCGACATCGAGGATACCGTAGGCCGAGGCCTTGGCCGGAGGCACTTCCATCGCGGCGACCATGTTGCCGCCGGTCTCCTCGTAGGCCTCGACCATCTGTTGCAGGCAGGGCTTCTCGGCGGCGATGACGTCGTCGGTCAGGATCACCGCGAAGGGCTCGTTGCCGACGAGCTGGCGGGCGCACCAGACGGCGTGGCCGAGGCCCAGCGCCTTGTGCTGGCGGATGTAGGCGATGGCGCCCGATTCCATGTTGGTGGACTTGAGCGTTTCCAGAAGCTCGGACTTGCCCGACTTGCGGAGCGAGGCCTCGAGCTCGGGCGCGTGGTCGAAGTAATCCTCGAGCGCGGACTTGCCGCGCGAGGTGACGAAGATGAACTCCTTGATGCCCGCGGCGCGCGCCTCGTCGATCGCGTACTGGATCAGCGGCCGGTCGACCAAGGTCATGATTTCCTTGGGGATCGATTTCGTGGCCGGCAGGAACCGCGTTCCCAGCCCCGCCACCGGAAAGATCGCCTTGGTCACCTTGCGCTTCATCTCGGGTCCCCGCTTACTTCTGGCCGTGATCCTATCACAGCGCCGATTCCAATGCCCGCACAGTTGCGGAAAAATGTGGCCGGATTGATGCGGAATATCGGCGTCTTGGCGAATTTTTAACGCTTGGTTAACCTCTCCGTCCGTGCGGAGGGGCACTCGCAAATGTCAGGGCAGCCCCATTTCGTGCATCATCGCCTCGAGACGAGGAACGTCCTCGGGGTTGTTCAGTTCCCAGAATTTCCGGCCCCTGGCCTCGACCTCGACGCAGAGGACGGCGCGCCCCTGCTCGAGGAAGCGGAGCTGTTCCAGCCCTTCCAGTGTCTCGAGCGGCCCCATCGGCCAGTCCGGGTAGGCCGAAAGCGCGTCCGGCCGGTAGGCGTAGACGCCGACATGGTGGAAAACTGGTGTCGCGGCATCGTCCGGATAGTCGCGGCCGGTATAGGGGATGACTTCCTTCGAGAAATAGAGCGCGCGGCCGCCTGTGCCGAAGACCGCGGTAGTGCCGCCCACCCGGCCGGCCGCGCGGTCCTCGCGGAAGCCGCGCAGCGCCGCGCCCTCGGTCCTGAGGACAGGCGTGGCAATCTCGGCTGCCGCATCGGAGTTCAGCGCTTCGACCAGGGCCTCGACAAACCACGGCGGGGTCAGGGGCGCGTCGCCCTGAAGGTTCACGACGACCTCGTAGCTCCCGCCCAGCCTGGCATGCGCTTCGGCGCAGCGTTCGGTTCCGTTCCGGGCCTCGGACGAGGTCATCACCACCTCGGCCCCGAAACGCTCGGCCTCGGCGTGGATGCGGTCGTCGTCGGTTGCCACGACCACCCGGTCGGCCCCCTTCACTTCGCTGGCCGCACGCCAACTTCGCTGAATTAGGGTCTGTTTTTCGCCCGTAGCTCCGGTCAGCGCGACCAGCGGCTTGCCCGGGTAGCGGGTCGAGGCATAGCGGGCCGGAATGACGATCAGGGTGGCCATCAGGGTGCCTTGAGCTCGACGCCCGGCGCGTAGGCGATGAAGAACGGGTTCTCGTAGCCGGGCTTGCCGTAGGTGAAATCGGAATGGTCGTCGAAGCGCACCATCCGCCCGCCGGCCGCGCGCAGGATCGCATCGCCGGCTGCGGTGTCCCACTCCATCGTGCGGCCGAGGCGAGGGTAGAGATCGGCCTCGCCGGTCGCCACCAGGCAGAATTTCAGCGACGAGCCGGCCGAGGTCATGTCCCTGACGCCATACTTGCCGATATAGGCGTCGGTCGCAGCGTCGCGGTGCGACTTCGAGGCGACGACCATCAGCGCCGCGTTGTCCGGCTCGGAGACCTTCAAAACCCGGTGAGGACCGCGCCCGTCCGGCGCGTGCGGACCTTCCTCCTCGACCGCGATGCCGTTCGCGTCGGTATAGAAGAGGCGGTCCTTGGCCGGGGCATAGACCACGCCGCGCACCGGCACGCCAGCCTCGACATAGGCAATGTTCACGGTGAAGTCGCCGCGCCGCTGGACGAATTCCTTGGTGCCGTCCAGCGGATCGACGATCAGGAAACTTTCCGCGCGTTCCGAATGGGTTGCGGCCTCTTCCTCAGTCACCACGGTGACATCCGGAAACGCCGCGCGCAGTCCTGCCGAGATGATCCGGTCAGCCGCCTCGTCAGCTTCGGTCACCGGCGAGGCATCGGATTTCGAGCGCACCTCGAAGTCCGGGGACCGGTAGATTTCCATGATCTTGGCGCCGGCCTCGAGCGCCAGCCGCCGCATCTCGGTCGCAAGCCGTTCGAAATCCATCCGTCCCTACCGCCAGTTGCCCCACAAGGTGGCGCCTCTTATGATGGGCCGGCAAGGGAACGGCAAGAATTCCCGGTTAACGATGGCAGAACGCAACGGTCGGGCCCAAGGCATGTTCGGATACAGACGCTATTCCACGCCTGGCTCGTCGGCCCTCGGCCTGGCCGAGCGCGTCTTTCACACCACGGTCCGCGACATCCGCAAATCGCACGGCCATGCCGTGATCGGGCTTCTGCTGAACATCCTGCAGTCGATCCTGTTCATCGCGGTCTTTTTCCTGCTG
>JBNLCA010000453.1:0-2490 GCA_050303575.1 Paracoccaceae bacterium | reverse complement strand
TGCCAGACCAAGCGCCGCAAGAAGAGCGATGACTGCGACCCCGAGATCGACATGGACTTTGTCGAGGTCGGCGGCGTGATCTACGCGACCTTTTCTGTCGAAGTCACCTGCCCCAACGGCGGCAAGGCCGCGGCCGAGGGCTCGCTGTCCGAGGCGGGTTTTACGGGCGTGGGCGGCGTTGGCCAGGCGCGGGAGTTCCTCGAGGCCGCCAATATCGAGGCGCGGAACCTTGCGTCATCCCTCTGCCGGGACTGCGCCCACGCTCCCCCGGGCGACGACCTCGTCGCCTGATCGTGACCCTGGCGCGGCGATCCCCTTGACCCGGCGCCCGTCGCGTGGCTCATAGCCCGCGCGAAAGGGGCCCGCATGATCCGCAAGCTCTATGACTGGACCATGGGCCTTGCCGCCTCGCGCCACGCCATGTGGGCGCTTGCGGTGATCTCCTTCGCCGAAAGCTCGGTCTTCCCGATCCCGCCGGATGTCCTGATGATCCCGATGATCATCGCCCGGCCGCAAAAGGCGTTCCTGATCGCGGCGGTGTGCACCGCTGCCTCGCTCGCCGGAGCGCTTCTGGGCTACTATATCGGCTATGCGCTGATGGACGTGGTGGGAGATCCGGTCCTGCGGTTTTACGGGATGGAGGACAAGTTCGACCTCTTCGCCCAGCGCTACAACGACTACGGCGTCTGGGCGGTGCTGATCGCCGGGGTGACGCCCTTCCCGTTCAAGGTGATCACGATCCTGTCGGGAGCGACGGGTCTAAACCTGCCGCTTTTCCTTTTCTGCGCTCTGATCGCGCGGGCGGCGCGCTTCTTCCTTGTCGCCGGGCTTCTTTGGAAGTTCGGCGCACCCATTCGTGATTTCATCGAGCGCCGACTGGGCCTCATGTTCACGCTCGGCATGGTGCTTCTGATCGGTGGCTTCTACGCGGTGAAATTCCTGTGACGCGGACAAACCTCATTCTTCTCGCCACCCTTGGCTCGGTCGGCGCGCTCCTGGGCGCCTTTGCCTCGCAATATTTCTGGGGGATGCTGCCCTGCGCGCTCTGCATCTGGCAGCGTTGGGCGCATGGGCTTGCCATCCTCGGCGGCGTGATCGGGCTGGCGGCCGCCGGCCGCATCGGTCCCTTAGTTGGATTGCTCGGGGCGGTGGCCTCGGTCGGCGCGGCGACCTTCCACACCGGGGTCGAGCGGGCCTGGTGGGCCGGGCTCGACAGTTGCTCGGGCGGCTCGGACCTGACCGGCATCTCGGCCGGCGACCTTCTCAACCCGAACGTCAACGTCGCGCCGGTGGTGCGCTGCGACGTGCCGACCGAGTTCCTGATGGGCCTCAGCATGGCGAACTGGAACGCGATCCTGTCACTGGGGCTAGTGGCACTCTGGCTGATGGCGCTGGTCAGGTCGCGGCGGGTCTGAGCTTCCCCGCTCCCGTTGCGCACCGGGCCGAGGTGTCACCTCAAGCTCTGAGCAGCCTCAGCAGCTCCAGCGTCGGCTCGCCCGTCACCGCAATGCCCCGTGCCCGCTGGAACGCCATGATCGCATCACGCGTCTTCGTGCCGATCACACCGTCCGGCGTCCCGACATCGTAGCCGGCGCGTGCCAGCAGCCGCTGGAGTTCCTGCCGGTCGTCCTTGGACATGCCCGCCGCATCGGCCGGGAACGCCCCCCGGATCGGCCCACCGCCCTTCAGCCGGTCCGACAGGTGGCCGACGCCGAATGCATAGTTCTCGGCGTTGTTGTAGCGCAGGATGACGCTGAAGTTGCGGAAGATCAGGAAGGCCGGCCCGCCCGCCCCCTGCGGCACGAGGATCGAGCCAGGCCCGTGATCCGGCAGGCTGCCGCCCGTCGCCGTCCTGACGCCTTGCGCCGACCAGTCCGCGACGGGCCGCGTCGAGCCGCGCCCGATGGGCCCTGAGAACCCCGAGGGCAGTTGCACCTCGACCCCCCAGAGCCGCCCGCGCTGCCAGCCAGAACGCGAGAGATAGGCCGCCGTCGAGGCGAGCGCGTCGGTCGGGTCGTCCGACCAGATGTCGCGCCGCCCGTCGCCGCGGAAATCGACCGCGAACGACAGGTACGATGTCGGGATGAACTGCGTATGCCCCATCGCCCCGGCCCAGCTGCCGGTCATCTGGCCGGGCGTCGTGTCGCCGTTCTGCAGAATGCGCAGGGCGGCCGTCAGCTGGCTTTCGAAGAACTCCCCGCGCCGCCCGTCATAGGCCAGCGTCGACAGTGCCGAGATGACGGGGACATTGCCGCGCCGCGTGCCGAAATAGCTCTCGACGCCCCAGACGGCTGTGACGACGGCGGCATCGACGCCGAACCGGCCCTCGATCTCGGACAGCGTGCTGCCGTACCGGCTCAGCATCTGCCGGCCGAGTGCGATCCGCTCGTCAGAGGCCGCGATGGAAAGATAGTCCTCGAGCGTGCGGTTGAACTCGGTCTGGTTCCGGTCGCGCTCGATCACGTCGGGAAGGAAGCCCGCGCCCCGGAA
>JBNLCA010000452.1:0-10180 GCA_050303575.1 Paracoccaceae bacterium | reverse complement strand
CTGCAGAACGCCATCGAGGTCGATGTCGACTGCCTCTCCGACGGCACCAATGTCCACGTCGCCGGCATCATGGAACATATCGAGGAAGCCGGCGTCCACTCCGGCGACAGCGCCTGCTCGCTCCCGCCGCACACGCTCTCCGCCGAAACGGTCGAGGAGCTCAAGCGCCAGACCGAGGCGCTCGCCCGCGCGCTCCACGTCGTCGGCCTGATGAACGTCCAGTTCGCGCTCAAGGACGGCGAGATCTACGTCCTCGAGGTGAACCCCCGCGCCAGCCGCACGGTCCCCTTCGTCGCCAAGGCCACGGACTCGGCCATCGCGTCCATCGCCGCGCGCCTCATGGCGGGCGAGCCCCTCTCGACCTTCCCCCTCCGCCCCGCCTACCCGCAGGGCGTCGGCCCCGACACCGCGCTCCCCCTCGCCGATCCCTTGACCCTCGCCGACCCGATCACCCCCTGGTTCTCGGTGAAAGAGGCCGTCATGCCCTTCGCCCGCTTCCCCGGCGTCGACACGCTCCTCGGGCCTGAGATGCGCTCGACGGGCGAGGTCATGGGTTGGGACCGCACCTTCCCCCGCGCCTTCCTCAAGGCCCAGATGGGCGCCGGCACGCACCTGCCGACCGAGGGCCGCGTGTTCCTGTCGATCAAGGACATGGACAAGACGCCCGAAATGGCCGCCGCCGCGCGCGAGCTCAGCCAGATGGGCTTCACCCTCGTCGCTACCGGCGGCACCGCGAAGTTCCTGCGCGAGAACGGGGTCGAGCCCGAGACCGTCCTCAAGGTCTACGAAGGCCGCCCGAACATCGTCGACCGCCTGAAGGACGGCGAGATCGCCCTCGTCATGAACACCACCGAGGGCCCCCAGGCCATCGCCGACAGCCGCGAGATCCGCTCGGTCGCCCTCTACGACAAGATCCCCTACTTCACGACGGCCGCGGCGAGCATCGCGGCAGTGGCTGCGATGGCGTCACGGCGGGAAGGGGACGTGGCGGTGAGGACGTTGCAGGGGTGATGAAACTCAGGAATTTCGAGAGAACTAATCACCCGACGTCTCAAATGTTAGACAATTTAGGAGGCGGTACCGAAACGAAGGGCGAGTGCTGTTGTCTTTCGGATTTGTTTCTTCTTCATCTTCTTGTAAGGCATGAGCTCGCAGCCTTTGCTCTGCCCTTTCAAGGTCGTAGTCCTCCGTCTGATACGAGCGAGGAGCGACCAGACCCAATGCCAATTGCACAAGGTTAACGTGTTTTCTGGTTAGGTTGCGCCGTAGGTTTGCTTGAACAATGGTCATCATCTCCCACAGTGCTGCCGCGTCTTCTTCACCTTTTGAAGCATGGAGGTCGTCACTGCTTCTCGATGCGCCGACCGTCGCAAGGCAGGCTGATTGTTCAGCGGCAGTAAGAAACGCAAGAGAAGATACGTTCGGACCAAAATACCGTAGTCCCTCGGATAGCCCAAGACCCGCGATTAGCTGCTCTGTGAGCGTTTCGTCAGAAAGGCCTCGCGCATCCCCAAGCGCAAAAGCGACAGCAGAGATAATTAGAACGCCATTTGCGTATTTTCCAACTAGTCGAGCCTCGTCCGCAGCGCGAAGGAACTCCTGCGCGAGAATATAGTTGAACTTTACCACCTCGGAATAGGTTTTGCTCGAAATGTTCGGTACATTGTTATTTCCGGATCCAATGACTGATTTGGCTAGCGAATCTTGATAGATTTCGTTTGGTGATCGCAGTACATCTCCAGGTGCCCCAGAGCACCCAACCGTTGAAACAATACATGTTGCTGCCAACGCCCCTCTTAAGGAGCTTCTTAACGCGCTCATCCTTTTTCCTCGCTTTAGATTATGGCAGGAGATTGAAGCGAGCAATGCGCTTCAAAAATACGGTTCCACGACACCAAGTAAAACCAAGTGCTAATACAAAATGAGCTTTAACAAGACAAATTGATCGCCAATCATGACGATTCGCAACAAAAAAGTCTTATTTAATGTCAAGCAGTTCTGATTTCCATGGCCGTCAATGCGCACTCATCTGCGCAACCGCCCCATTCTGAACAGCTATTTGCCACAGCGCTTCTTGCATGCGTAGGGATGCGACTTTCTTTACTCTGCGAAGGTTCGCCGGTTGCATCTTGCCAAGCCAAGTCGCCCCGAGGAGGGCTGAATGGCGGACTTCAGCTAGGTTTGCTGCGTGCACTCTGGGTCGCCCGCTCTACCGTATCCCGCAGCCTCTGTTAACACTCTCCCCCAACCCCAAACTCCGCCACCCCGGTGCACGCCCGGTGCACAGGCTGTGTACGCCCTGTGCCCCCTCCCTTCTCCCCTCCCGGAAGGTCTTAACGTTAACGTGGACGGACGGGGGAGGGAGTGCTAACAGCCGGGCCATGGCCAAGCTCTATTTCCACTACTCCACTATGAATGCAGGGAAATCCACCGCGCTCCTGCAGGCGTCCTACAACTATATCGAGCGCGGGATGGCCACTTACCTCCTTACCGCACAGTTCGATGACCGTGCCGGCCAGGGCCGCATCGCCAGCCGCATCGGAATCGCCGCCGAGGCCGATACGTTCACCTCGGACACCGACCTTTTTGCCAAGATTTCCAACCGCTTGGCCGAAGGCCCCGTCGCCTGCGCCTTCCTCGACGAGGCGCAGTTCCTGACCGACGCCCAGGTCTGGCAGCTCGCCCGCGCCGTGGACGATCTGAACGTCCCCGTCATGTGCTACGGCTTACGCGTTGATTTCCTTGGGAAATTGTTCCCCGGTTCGGCCGCCCTGCTGGCCCTCGCCGACGAAATGCGCGAGGTCCGCACCATCTGCCACTGCGGCAAGAAGGCGACCATGGTGGTCCGGAAAGACGAGACGGGTCAGGTACTTACCGCCGGCGACCAGGTCTCGATCGGCGGCAACGACCGCTACGAAAGCCTCTGCCGCCGCCACTGGCGCGAGGCCGTCGGCGACCGCACGCCGGACTGACGCCAAACCACTGGAAACGCCAATAAACCCCCGCTATGACAGCCGGGCTTCAAAGGCTGCCCAATGACCCTGCGCCCGCAACCCGGCATACTCGACATCGCGCTCTACGTGAGCGGCGAGAGCAAGATCGCCGGGACCGGCGATGTTCTGAAGCTGTCCGCCAACGAAAACCCCTACGGCTGCTCGCCCCTTGCGCGACAGGCGCTTGCCGAGGCCGCCACCCGCCTCAACCGCTATCCCGGCACCGATCACCGCGCGCTGCGCGAGGCGATCGGCGAGGTGCACGGCCTCGACCCCGACCGGATCATCTGCGGCGTCGGCTCGGACGAGGTGCTGCAGTTCGTCGCGCAAAGCTACGCCGGACCGGGCGACGAGGTCATCCTGACCGAGCACGGCTTTTCCATGTACCCGATCCTGGCCAAGGCCGTCGGCGCGACGCCGGTCGAGGTGCCCGAGACCGGCCGCCGGGTGGACGTGGGTGCGATCCTTGCCGCCGTCACCCCGGCGAGCCGGATCGTCTTCATCGCCAACCCGGCCAACCCGACCGGCACGATGCTGACCGAGGACGAGACGCACCGGCTGGCGGCCGGTCTGCCTGACAGCTGCATCCTGGTGCTCGACGGCGCCTATGCCGAGTTCGCCCCCGATTTCGACGGCGGGGCGTATCTGGTCGACGCGTTCCCGAACGTGGTGATGACCCGCACCTTCTCGAAGATCTACGGGCTGGGCGGGCTGAGGCTCGGCTGGGGCTATGCCCGGCGCGAGGTCATCGACGTGCTGAACCGGGTGCGTCAGCCCTTCAACCTGTCGGACATGCAGATGGAGGCCGGGGCGGCGGCCATGCGGGACCAGGCTTTCGTGGAGCGCTGCCGCACGGAAAACGCGCGGCTGCGCGACTTCCTCCGGAACGCGCTTGTCCAGATGGGGATCGGCTGCGACGAGAGCCATGCCAACTTCGTGCTGGCGCGGTTTGCCGATGCCGCCGAGGCGGACGCCGCCGATGCGGCGCTCCGGGCCGACGGGATCATCGTGCGCAAGGTGGCGGGCTACAAGCTGCCCGAGGCGCTCCGGATCACTGTCGGCGACGAGGACGGCTGCCGCCGTGTGATCGACACGCTGGCGCGCTTCAAGGGGGTGCGCTGATGGCGGTGATCTATGAGCGCGTCGCGCTGATCGGGCTGGGCCTGATCGCCGGGTCGATGTCTTTGGCGATGCGGCGCGGCGGGCTGGCGGGCGAGGTGATCGGGACCGCGAGGTCCGAGGAGACGCGCAAGATAGCGTCAGAGATCGGGCTGGTCGACCGCGTGGTCGCGACGTCGGCCGAGGCCGCCAGGGACGCCGACCTTGTCGTCCTTTGCGTGCCGGTCGGTGCCATGGGTGCGGTGGCGGCCGAGATCGGTCCGCATCTGAAGCCCGGCGCCACTGTCACCGACGTCGGCTCGGTCAAGCGCGCGGTGATCGAGGCGGTCGGCCCGCATATCCCGAAAGGCGTCGATTTCGTGCCGGCGCATCCTTTGGCGGGGACCGAGCATTCGGGCCCGCGCTCGGGCTTTGCCGAGCTCTTTGACAACCGCTGGACCCTGATTGTGCCGGCTGAGGGCGCATCGCCCGAGGCGACGGCGCGGTTGAGCGCACTGTGGGAGGGGATGGGCGCCCATGTCGACACGATGGACCCCGACCACCACGACCTCGTGCTGGCGGTGACCAGCCACGCGCCGCACCTCATCGCCTACACGATGGTCGGCGTGGCCGACGATCTGCGGCGGGTGACGGACAGCGAAGTCATCAAGTATTCGGCAGCGGGCTTCCGCGACTTCACCCGGATCGCCGCCTCGGACCCGACGATGTGGCGCGACGTGTTCCTGACCAACAAGGACGCGACGCTGGAAATCCTGGGCCGGTTCACCGAGGAGCTCTTCGCGCTTCAACGCGCCATCCGCACCGGCGACGGCGAGATGCTCTTCGACTACTTCACCCGCACGCGGGCGATCCGGCGCGGCATCATCGAGGCTGGGCAGGATACCGCCGCCCCCGATTTCGGCCGTGGTAAGGTCACCCGATGAGATTCGCGCTTGCGCTTGTCCTGACGGCCGCCCCGGCGCTGGCCGATGCGCCGGTCACCTCGATCCGGCCGGTGCCGCGCGATCCGGCCCCGCTTGTCGCGCAAGCGCCCGAGCCCGTGATTGCCGAGACGCTCGCGGTGACGGTGGCGACGAAGAGCCCGACCTATGTGCCGCTGGCGGATCGGCCGCAGATGCCGGATCTCGCGATCGACCTTCCGCTCGAACCCGCCCCGCCGGTCGTGGCGTTCCTTCCGCTCTTGCCGGAACACGTCGCGCGGCCGGACGAAGAGGTAGCTCATCCCCCTTACGTCGAGATGCCGAAGCCGGACCTGCCCGCAGGAGTGCTTGCCTCGACCGCCGGGTTGATCCCGCCCGAGGATGCGGTGCGTCCGCGTCCCCGGGGCGCGCCCGAGGATCCGCTTGCCGGTCTGCGCCCGCGGCCCCGATCCGATGAGCCGCGCAGGCCGTCCAACCCGGCGAGCGATGTCGAGGTCGTGCAGGTCGCGTCCGCGGCCGCCGTCCTGCGCTCGCCCCGGCCCGAGCCGCGGCCAGAGAACCTGGTCCGTCGTTCGGTCGTGGCGGCGGCGGCGATCGTGCCGATCCAGCCGCAACCGCCGGTGACCGGCAGCCGTCGCGGCTCGGTCTGCGGCGACCGCTCGATCCGCGGCGAGGAGATCGCGCCGATCCCGGCGCGGGTCGCGGGCTGCGGGTTGCCGGACGGTGTCCGCGTGACCGAGGTTGACGGCGTGCGGCTTTCGACGCCGGCGAACATCGACTGCGTGACCGCGCAGGCGCTGCGGCGCTGGGTGACCGAAAGCGTCAAGCCGACCGTCGGGAGGCTGGGCGGCGGGGTGGCCGGACTTCAGGTCATGGCCAGCTACAATTGCCGGACGCGCAACAACCAGCCGGGTGCGAAGGTGTCCGAGCACGGGCGCGGGCACGCGATCGACATCGGCGCGATCATCCTCAGGAACGGACAGTCGATCACCGTGCTGCGTGGCTGGCGCGACGCCCAGCAGGGCGCGATCCTGAGGGCGCTGCACCAGGGTGCCTGCGCGATCTTCGGCACTGTGCTGGGGCCGAATTCAGACCGGTTCCACCAGAACCACTTCCACCTCGACACCGCGCGCTACCGGTCGGGGCATTACTGCCGGTAGACAGGCCTTTCACCGACAGGGTGACGGAAGAAGGCGCGTGCGGCGCGCATCGCGCCGGTGGCTACGGGATGACGATCCTCGGCGCCGGGCCGCCGGGGATCGGACCCCAGGACATGAAACCGCCCTGGAAGACGACCGGCAGGTTCAGCGCCTCGCCGCCCAGCGACAGGACCGAGAGCGCGGTCCACCAGGTGCCGGCGTCCTCTTCCCGCAGCATGCCGTTCGCAGCGGCGAAGGCGTGGACCTTGCGCCAGTCGGGCGTGGTCAGCCGGATCGTCCCCTCGGGCACACCGTCGGCGATCGTCAGCGTCCCGCTTGCCGCCAGTTCGACGTCGCCCCAGACGAAGCCCGCGTCGCGCAGGTCGAGCGCGATAGGTTGCGGCCGCACGCCCTCGACCGTGTAGCGGTTCCACGGCTGGTCGAAGGTGATTGTGGCGTCGAGCCGGACCGCGCCGATGGCGTCGGGCACCAGCCCGGTCGGGTCGAGCTGGAACTTCGTCGCCGTCGGCAGGAGCAACGCGGCAATGTCAGCCGTCGCGAGGTAGGCGTTCTTGCCCTCGCCCCGCCGCGCCGCGATTTCCAGCCGCTCGGCCGCCGCGCCCCAGCCGCGGTTCGAGACGACCTCGGCCCCGGACAGATCGAGGGCCAGCCCCCGGAAGGTCAGAGCCGGAGTGGGAAGAAGATCGATCTCTCCCCGGTTCGAGGCGGTCCGAAGCGTCAGCCGCTCGGCCCCGAGGCGCAGTTCATGTTCAGGCGGCAGCACGACGTCGACATGCGCCGGGTTCCAGGCCCGCGCCGTCACCGCGACCTCGCCCGCGCTCCACTCGATCCCCGTGTCGGCCAGCCGCACGCCGGTCAGGTCGACCGCGAAGGTGCCGGGAAAGCCGCCGACCCCCGCCAGCGTGACCTCGGTTCCCGGATCGGCACCCGCCAGACGCGGCACGGCAAGGTGCAGGCCAAGCGCGGCCGTCACCCACCAGGCGCACCACACCAGCGCCAGCCGCATCGCCCAGGCCAGAAGACGGCGCATCGGCCCCCTTTCGTCTCATCCCGCAACGTGTTTACTGGCGCCCCGCGGCAAGGGCCAGAGAATGAACGACAGGCTTTGGGTTTTCGGCTATGGATCGCTGCTGTGGCATCCGGGCTTTCCGGTGGCCGAGCGGCGCCGGGCGGTGCTGAAGGGCTGGCACCGATCCTTCTGCATGTGGTCGATCCACCATCGGGGAACGCCCGAACGCCCCGGCCTTGTCCTTGCCCTCGACGCGGTGGACGGCGGCCAGTGCGAGGGCCTCGCGCTTGCCGTCGAGACGGGGCACGAGGACGCCACGCTGACCTACCTGCGCGAGCGCGAACTGATCTCGTCGGCCTATCTCGAGCGCCGGCTGCCGATCCTGTTTGAAGATGGCACCGGCGCCGTGGCCACGGCCTTTGTCATCGACCCTGCGCACGAGCAATATACCGGCCCGCTCAGCCTTGAACGGCAGGCCGAGGTGATCGCCGGGGCGACCGGCGGGCGCGGCCCGAACCGCGACTATCTGTGGAACACCGTCCGGCATCTGGCCGAAATGGGGGTCAAGGACCCCGATCTGGCCTGGATATCGGCTCGGGTCACCGAGTTGACCGGCGGTTAACTTACAAGGTTGGCAGGGCGGGGCGGCCTGCTATTCTGGCGCTGAGCAGATGAGCGGATCGCCATGACCCTAAGCGAAAAGAAGCCCGCGCCTTACTTTTCCCAGCCCGTCCGACAGATTCTCCTGATGCTGCTTGTCGTCGGGCTGGTCGGGTCGGGGGCGTGGATGGCGTTCGGAGCCGTCGAGTCCGTCTTCCTGTCGAGCCCCTGGCTCAACGGCGTGATCTTCGGCGTCTTCATCCTGGGCGTCCTGGGCTGCTTCTGGCAGGTGCTGACCCTGATCTCCGCCGTCGGATGGATCGAGGGCTTTGCCGGCAACCGGCCGGGTGCCGACATCGCCGCGCCGCCGCGGATGCTTCTGCCGCTTGCGAACCTTCTCAGGACGCGCGGCGCGCGGATGCAGCTGTCCTCGTCGTCCACACGCTCGATCCTCGAAAGCGTCTCGACCCGGATCGAGGAGGCGCGCGACATCACGCGCTACCTTGCCAGCCTTTTGATCTTCCTTGGCCTTCTCGGCACGTTCTACGGCCTTGCGACCACCGTCCCGGCGGTGGTCGACACGATCCGATCGCTCGCCCCGCAGGAGGGCGAGACCTCGGTCACGATCTTCGAGCGGCTGATGGGCGGTCTGGAACAACAGCTGGGCGGCATGGGCACGGCCTTCTCGTCCTCGCTCCTCGGCCTCGGCGGCTCGCTGGTGGTGGGCCTGCTGGAGCTTTTCGCCGGACACGGACAGAACCGCTTCTATTCCGAGCTCGAGGAATGGCTCTCGTCGATCACGCGCGTCGGCATCGCCGCCGGCGAGGAAGGCGGCGACGGCGCGCTGGCTGCGGTCATCGACCAGATGAGCGAGCAGATCGAGGTGGTGAAGGCGCTGGTCGCGCAGTCGGACACCAGTTGGGCCATGGTCGACGAGCGGCTGACGACGCTCGCCATGGCGGTCGACAAACTTGCCGATTACACCGAGGCGCAGGTCTCACCGGTTCCTGTGCTGGAACGCATGGCAACGGCGCAGGACCGGATGATCGACCTTCAGTCCCGGATGATCGACGGCCAGGCGCGGGTCCACGAGGCGCAGACCCGGATGGTCGAGAGCCAGGAACGGGTCATCATCGGCCAGGACCGCATCGCCGAGGTCGAGGAGCGCGTGGTCGAGGGCCAGAACCGCATCGCCGAGGGCCAGACCAAGTCGCACGAGGGGCAGGAGCGGATCATGACAAGTCATGCCCGCGTCGCCGAGGGGCAGGAGGTCATCGCGCTGGGCCTCGACCGGCTTCTGTCGGCGCTTTCAAAGCGCGAGGGGGCGGCGCCGCAAGCGGCGACCGGCCAGTCGTCTGCCGACGACGCCGAAAGCCGGATGCGCCTGCGCTCGATCGAGGCGCAACTTCTGAAGATCCTCGAGGAGGTCGCGGTCGGCCGGCAGGAAAGCGTCACCGACCTGCGCGCCGACATCCGCGAGCTGACCCGCGCGGTGCGGTCGCTGGGCGGGAGGGGCTAGATGGCGCTCGCGCGGCGATCCGGGGCACGGTTCCAGTCGAACATCTGGCCGGGTTTCGTCGACGCGATGACGGCGCTTCTTCTGGTGCTGATGTTCGTCCTGACCATCTTCATGATCGTTCAGTTCATGCTGCGCGAGGAGATCACCGGGCAGGAGACCGAGCTGAACGAACTGACCGCGCAGGTCGCCTCGCTGGCCGATGCGCTGGGTCTGGAACAGTCGCGCACCGCCGCGCTCACGAGCGACATCGAGCGGCTCTCGTCAACGCTCGCCGCGTCCGAGGAGAAGGGCGCCGAGCAGGCGAGCCTGATCGAGCAGCTGACCGCCGACCTGACCGCCAGCCGCGGCGAGGGCGAGCGGCTGACGGCGCGGGTCGGCGAGCTCGAGGGCCAGGTCGGATTGCTCGAGACCGATCTCGCCTCGGCGCGCGACCGGATCGAGGCGCAGGACGCGGCGGCGCTCGAGGCCGAGGCGCGGCGTGCAGCTCTCTTCACGCTGATCGCCGATCTGCGCCGGCGCAACGAGGCGGCGAATGCCGAGGCGACGCGGCTGGGCTCGGCGCTCACCGAGGAGCAGGCGGCCTCGGAACGGCTGGCGATGTCGCTGCTGGCCGAGCAGGAGAAATCGGCGCAGTTGACTGACGACCTGACGGAACGGGTCGCCGAGGCCGAGCGGCTGGCCGAGCAGCTCTCGGAAGAGGAAAAGGCGCGGCTTGCCGAGGCCGAGGCGGCGCGCATACTGCGTGAGCGGCTGGAAGGGTCCGAGGAGGAGCTGACCGCCGCCACGCTTGCGCTGGAAGAGGAACGCAAGAAAGCCGAGGAAACGCTGACGCTTCTGGCCGCCGCCGAGGCGGCGCGCAC
>JBNLCA010000451.1:0-9362 GCA_050303575.1 Paracoccaceae bacterium | reverse complement strand
GACGGGATCGACGACGCCCAGTTCGAGCGGATCAGGTTCCAGATCCGCGCTGCGCAGATCTATGCCGAGGATGATATTGCCGGTCTCGCCCGGCGCTACGGCGAGGGGCTGGCGACCAGCCTGACGGTCGAGGATATCGAGGCCTGGCCGTCGATCCTCGATGCGGTGTCCAAGGACGACGTGATGGCAGCGACGCGCGAGGTGCTGGACCGGCGCCGCGCGGTCACCGGGTACCTGATGACGGAGGCGAGCCAATGAAACATCTCCTCGCGGCGCTCGCCTTGCTCTGCGCAGTCCCCGCCCAAGCGGCGGTCGATATCAAGGAGGTCACCTCGCCCGGCGGCGTCACGGCCTGGCTGGTCGAGGAGCATTCGATCCCCTTCGTCTCGATCGAGATCCGCTTCAAGGGCGGCGCCTCGCTCGACGCGCCGGGCAAGCGCGGCGCGATCAACCTGATGACCGGTCTCCTGGAGGAAGGCGCCGCCGGCCTCGACGCCCGCGAATTCGCGGCGCGGTCCGAGGAGCTGGCCGCCAGGTTCGGGTTCGACGTCTACAACGACTCGCTCTCGATCTCGGCCTCGGTCCTGTCCGAGAACCGCGACGAGGCGCTGGACCTTCTGCGCACCGCGATCACCGAGCCGTCGTTCGACCAGGTCTCGATCGACCGGGTGAAGGGGCAGGTCTTCTCGATCATCCGCTCGGATTCGACCGATCCAAGTTCCATCGCCAACGAGACGTTCGATGCCCTCGCGTTCGGCGACCATCCCTATGCGACCTCGATCAACGGCACGCTGGAAAGCGTCGGAGCGCTGACGCGCGACGATCTGGTTGCGGCGAAGGACCGGGTAATGACGCGCGACCGGGTCTATGTCTCGGCCGTCGGCGACATCACCGCCGACGAACTGGGTCCGCTTCTCGACCACCTGCTCGGCGCGCTGCCCGCGACCGGTGCCGAGATGCCGGGCCGGGCGCCGATGGACCTGACCGGCGGGGTCACGGTCGTCGATTTCGATACGCCACAGTCGGTGGTGATGTTCGGCCACGAGGGCATCGAGCGGTTCGATCCGGATTTCTTCCCGGCCTACGTGATGAACCAGGTTCTGGGCGACCAGGGCTTCTCGTCGCGGCTGATGACCGAGGTGCGCGAAAAGCGCGGGTTGACCTACGGGATCGGCAGCTACCTGGTGCCGATGGACCATGCCGAACTCTATCTCGGCCAGTTCGCGTCGGCCAACGAGAAGGTCGCCGAGGCGATCGACGTGGTGCGCCAGGTCTGGGCCGACACCGCCGCGAACGGCGTGACTGAGGAGGAGTTGGAGCAGGCGAAGACCTACCTAACGGGCGAATATGCTCTCAGGTGGGACGGCAACGCCACCATCGCCGGAATTCTGGTCGGCATGCAGGTCCAGGGCCTTCCCATCGACTATGCCGAGACACGCAACGACAAGATCGAGGCGGTGACGCTGGATGACATCAGGCGCGTCGTGGCGCGCATCCTGCGTCCGGACGAGTTGCGCTTCGTCATTGTCGGCAAGCCTGTGGGCGTCGAGGGCGAGTAGCACGTTTCTCGGCAAGAGGCTTCCAACAGCCTTGCAAGGCATCTGGCCCTGCGGCCGCGCCTGGGGATAAATCGTGAACGTCCTTGCCCGACTCATGTGCGGCGGGCTAGAGATAGGGTCATGCGCCACGATAACCCCAATATACGCGAGGCCCAGCCGCTTTCGCGGCCGGTGATCCGCCAGCTCGATGACGCCGCGATCAACCGGATCGCGGCCGGCGAGGTGGTCGAACGGCCGGCCTCGGCGGTCAAGGAACTGGTCGAGAATGCCATCGATGCGGGGGCTGGGCGGGTCGAGGTCGCCTATGCCCAGGGCGGCAAGCTCCTGATCCGGGTCGAGGATGACGGCTGCGGCATGGCGGCCGAGGACCTGCCACTGGCGCTGGCCCGGCACGCCACCTCGAAGATCGACGGGTCGGACCTTCTGGATATCCACACGTTCGGCTTTCGCGGCGAGGCGCTGCCGTCGCTCGGCGCGGTCGGTCGGCTGACGATCACCTCGCGCGCCGGAGGAGAGGCCCACGCGCTGAGCGTCGAGGGCGGCGTCATGGGCAAGGTGCGGCCGGCGGCCCTGTCGAAGGGCACGGTGGTCGAACTGCGCGATCTTTTCTACGCCACGCCGGCGCGGCTGAAGTTCCTGCGCTCGGACCGGGCCGAGGCACAGGCGATCGGCGACGTCGTCAAGCGACTGGCGATGGCCGAACCCTTCGTGGCCTTCACCCTGCGCGATGTGACCGAGGGAGGCGAGGGAAGGGTGGTCTTCCGCGCCGAGGCCGAGCAGGGCGACCTTTTCGACGCGCTCCACCGCCGGCTCGCCCGGGTGATCGGCGCCGACTTCGCCGAGAACGCGCTGCGGATCGAAGCCGAGCGCGAGGGCCTGGGTCTGTCGGGCTACGCCGCGCTGCCGACCTATTCGCGCGGATCCGCCGTGGCGCAGTATCTTTTCGTCAACGGCCGGCCGGTGCGGGACAAGCTGCTGATCGGGGCGCTGAGGGCGGCCTACATGGATTTCCTCAGCCGCGACCGGCATCCGGCGGCGGTCCTGTTCCTCGACTGCGATCCGCATCTGGTCGACGTGAACGTCCATCCGGCGAAGGCCGAGGTGCGGTTCCGCGATCCGGGGCTGGCGCGCGGGCTGGTGGTATCGGCGCTGCGACATGCGCTCGCCGAGGCCGGGCACAGGGCCTCGACCACGGTGGCCGGTGCGACGCTGGGCGCGATGCGGCCCGAGGCGCCGCGGGTCTACCAGATGGACCGTCCCGCGGGTTACCCGCCGGGCGGGCGTTGGCCCTCGGGGGGCATCGAGCCCCCCTCGGACCAGGGCGGCTTCGCGCCCGGGTTCGCCGAGATGTCGGACGGCTACTCGGCGCGGGTCGAGCCGGCTCAGGACGAGACCGGCCCGCTCGAGTCGCTGCCGCTCGGCGCGGCGCGGGCGCAGCTGCATGAGAACTACATCGTCGCGCAAACCCGCGACGGCTTCGTGCTGGTCGACCAGCACGCCGCGCACGAGCGGCTGGTCTACGAGCGGCTGAAGCGGCAGATGGCCGAGAGCGGCGTCGCGGCGCAAGCGCTTCTGATCCCCGAGATCGTGGACCTTTCGGCGGGCGATCTTGCCGTCCTGATGGAGGCGGCCGAGGAGCTTGGCAAGCTTGGCCTGACGCTGGAACCCTTCGGAGGCACCGCCGTCGCGGTGCGCGAGACGCCGGCGATCCTGGGCGAGATCGATGCCCGCGCCATGGTGCTCGACCTGGTCGATGCGCTCGGCGAGGGCGAGGCACCGGGCGTCGCCGCACGGATCGATGCGGTCCTGTCGCGCATGGCCTGCCATGGCTCGGTCCGCTCGGGCCGGCAGATGCGCGCCGAGGAGATGAACGCGCTTCTGCGCGAGATGGAGGCGACGCCGCATTCGGGTCAGTGCAACCACGGCCGACCGACCTATGTCGAGCTGAAGCTGCATGACATCGAGCGGCTGTTCGGGCGCAGATGATCACCATCGGCGATCAGACCTATGCGTTCGATGACCCCCGCGTTCTGGCGGTTCTGGGCGGCATCCTGCTGGCCGTTCTGGTGGTCGGCCTTCTGATCACCGCAGTCCGCCGGTCCGGGCGCTCGGCGCAGATGGTCGAGCCGATGATCCGCGAGATGGCCGGACTGGCGTACCGGGTCGAGACGCTGTCGGCCGGGCAGCAGCAGCTTTCGGGCGGTCTGAGCCATGTCAGCGAGGCGCAGGCCGCCGCACAGGCGCGCATGCTCCAACTGATGGAGGACCGGCTCCAGACCGTGACGCTGGCGATGACCGAGAACCTGCAGGGCTCGGCGCAGAAGACGGCACGGTCGCTGGGCGAGCTTCAGCAGCGGCTCGAGACGATCGACAAGGCGCAGGCGAATATCGAGAAGCTGTCGGGCGACGTCTTGAGCCTGCAGGATATCCTGTCGAACAAGCAGACGCGCGGCGCCTTCGGGGAAATCCAGCTGACCGACATCGTCGGAAAGGCACTGCCCAAGGATGCCTTCACGCTCCAGGCGACCCTGTCTAACGGCAAGCGGGCGGACTGCCTGATCCATCTGCCGAACCCGCCGGGGCCGATCGTCATCGACGCGAAGTTCCCGCTGGAGGCCTACGAGGGACTGCGCGCGGCGAAGACCGACCGCGAGCTGGTCGAGGCCGGACGGGCGATGAAGGTCGCGGTACGCGCGCATATCAGGGCGATCTCGGAGAAATATATCATCGAGGGCGAGACCGCCGACGGCGCGCTGATGTTCCTGCCCTCGGAAGCGGTCTATGCCGAGCTTCACGCCAACTTCGCCGACGTGGTGCGCGAGGGCTTCGCGGCGCGGGTCTGGATCGTCTCGCCCACCACCTGCATGGCGACGCTGAACACCATGCGGGCAGTCTTGAAGGACGCGCGGATGCGCGAGCAGGCGGGCGCGATCCGGCGCGAGCTGGCGCTTCTGCACGGCGACGTCGACCGGCTGGGCTCGCGCGTCGAGAATCTCGACAGGCATTTCGGCCAGGCGGCGAAGGACATCGAGGAGATCAAGATCTCGGCCGAGAAGGCCGGCAAGCGCGCCCACCGTCTGGACAGTTTCGATTTCGAGGAACTGGCGCCGGACGAGAGCGGCCCGCGGATCGTCCCGCTTCCCAAGCAGGGCTGAGGCGCGCGGCAACCCGCCTCAGCCCTGGGTCGTCCCTTCCTCTTCCCCGCCCCTCACCTGAGCTCGCGCCCGCTCTCGGAGGGAGGGGGGGTCGGGCGCGAGCGGGGTCTGCCAGCGGGGGGACGGGGGCAGACCCATTCGGTCAGTCGTCAGATCCGGAAGAAGGGCTGCACCAGCCTCGGGATCAGCGACTTGAACCTGAGCGGTGCATCGGTCGCGGCAAGACAGATGCAGGCCTCGCCCGGTTCGGCGATCGGCGTATGTTCCAGCTCTTCGGTGGCGATCTCGATATCGCCGGGCCCGAAGCGCGAGACCTCGTCGCGGAAGGCGCCCGATATGACCAGCGTCAGCTCGGTGCCGCGGTGGCCGTGGTCGGGCACCGCGACGCCGCCGGGAATATGGAGAAGCCGCACCGTGGCGTCCCGCGCGGTCGGCAGGATCGCCTGCTTCACGCCGCCGCCGATAGTGCGCCAGCGGACCGTGTCGCCGGCATAATCCGACAGCGGCGCAGGGAAGATCCCGGGCTTGCGGGCCGCCGGACGCTCGGGCGCTGGCTCGGCCGGCAGGCCGGAGATGCGCGCCATCAGCGCCTCGAAGCTGCCGTCTGACATGGCCGCGGTCTCGGACGCCTCGATCATCTCGCCTCCGACCGCCTCGAAGGCGCCCAGCCGCGCGCGGCAGTCGTCGCACATGGTCACGTGCGTCGCGATCACCAGCGAGAAGGCCTCGGGCAGTGTCCCGGCGGCATAGGCCATCAGAAGCTGATCGGTCAGGTGATGTGTTATCTCGGTCATGTCTGTGAACTCAACTCGTGGCGCAAGCGGTCCAGCGCCAGACGGATTCGGGATTTTATGGTTCCGAGCGGCAGGCCCGTTTCGGTGGCGATCTCGGAATGGGAGAGATCGCCGTAGTAGCAGCGTTCGATCAGTGCACGCTGCTTTTCAGGCAGCTTGCGCAGGGCGCGGCCGAGCTGTTCGGACTCCTGCTGGAGCGACAGCGCGTCGACCTGGTCCGGCTCTTCCTCCGGCCCCCAGGGCAGGTCCTCTGGCTCGGGTCGCGCCTTCCGCGCGATATCGATCCGGCGGTTCCGGGCAATCGTGAAGATCCACGTGGCCACCGAGGCCCGCGTCGGATCGAACAGATGCGCCTTTTGCCAGAGCGTAGCCATGACGTCCTGCGTGCACTCCTCGGCCAGCGCCTCGGAGGCGCCGGATTTCATCAAGAAGGCCTTCACGCGCGGGGCGAAGTGGCGGAACAGCTCCGCGAACGCCGCCTGGTCGCGCCCGGTGCGAATCCGCGCCAGGATCTCGATCCAGCCTGTATCTGCCTCTCCGGCCACGAATTGCCCCCTTACCGGCCGCCGCACCCCAGCATACGGCGGAGGTGCCGACATTCCATCCGATTTCAGGGGCACGTCTGCCAGCGAGATCATATGGCTTCTACGCGGCCCGCGAGGGATCGGATCACCGGATGACGAAAATGATCCGGAAAATCGTGCCACACGTAGAAAGTGAATTGCAGCCCCGCGGAGGAACCCCGCCCATGCCGTTCGAGAGTTTTCCCAGTTCGCCCAGGAGGATCGCCGTCATCGGCGGGGGTATTTCCGGCATGGGGGCGGCGCATCTTCTGGCCGCGACGCACCGGGTGGTGCTGTTCGAGGCCGAAACCCGCCTTGGAGGGCACGCGCGGACCGTGATCGCGGGGACGAACGGCGACCAGCCGGTCGACACCGGCTTCATCGTCTTCAACCACGCGACCTATCCGCACCTGACGCGGCTTTTCGACCGGCTGGACGTGCCGACGGTGAAGAGCGACATGAGCTTCGGTGCCTCGATCGACGGCGGCCGGATCGAGTACGGCCTCGCCAGCCTCGACACGATCTTCGCCCAGCGCCGCAATATCGGGAACCCGTGGTTCCTGCGCATGATCCGCGACATGCTGCACTTCAACGCCCGCGCCCGCGCGGCGTCCGACAATCCGGACCAGACCATCGGTGACCTGCTGGCCCGGCTCGGCACCGGCTCGTGGTTCCGCGACTACTATCTGCTGCCGCTTTCCGGTGCGATCTGGTCGACACCGCCGAAGAAGATCCTCGACTTCCCGGCCGAGGCGCTGATCCGCTTCCTCGAGAACCACGCGCTTCTCAGCTATTCCGGCAAGCACCAGTGGTACACGGTCGATGGCGGCTCGGTTCAGTACGTCCGCCGCCTCGCCACCTCGCTCGTGGCGCAGGGCTGCGACGTGCGGCTCGGGGCCGAGGTGGTCGCAGTCCAACGCGACGGTGGTGTCCGGGTCCGGACCCGCGGCGGTGACTGGGAGCGATTCGACGATGTCGTCTTCGCCAGCCACTCGGACGACACGCTGAACCTTCTCGCCGACCCCTCGCGCGAAGAGGCCGAGGCCCTGGGCGCCGTGCGCTACCAGGCGAACCACGCGGTGCTTCACGCCGACGAAAGCCTGATGCCGCGCCGCCGCTCGGTCTGGTCGTCCTGGAACTATGCCGAGGGCAAGGGCCAGCGCGGCGACCGGCTGGACCTGACCTACTGGATGAACAAGCTCCAGCCGATCCCGCAGGACGATCCGATGTTCGTCACGCTGAACCCGACGCGCCGGATCCGCGAGGAGCTGATCTACGACGAGACCGTCTTCCGCCACCCGGTCTATGACCTTGCTGCGCTTGCGGCGCAGGAGAAGGTGAAGGCGCTGAACGGGGCGCGGAACACGTGGTTCTGCGGCGCCTGGCTCAGGAACGGCTTCCACGAGGACGGGCTTGCCTCGGCGCACGCGGTGGCCGATGCGATGGCGGCGCGCGACCAGAAGGCGGCCGCGTGAGCGCGGTCGAACATATCGCCGGCCACACGTTCCACGGCCGCAAGGGCGCGGTCGAAAATGCCTTCCGCTACCGGGTGGACTACGTCGTCCTCGACCCCGAGGCCGCCGTCCGCGCGCCGCTCTTCCGGCGCAACCGGGGCGGGCTCATCTCGCTCCACGACCGCGACCACGGTGGTGCGCCGAAGGACGGGCGCGGCGCCGAATGGGTGCGCGAGGTGCTGGCCGCCCATGCGCCGGGCGTCACCGGGCGGCTTCTCCTCATGGCGCAGCCACGCGTCCTGGGCCATGTCTTCAACCCGGTCAGTTTCTGGCTGTGTCATCACGAGGACGGCTGGCTTGCCGCCGTCGTTGCCGAAGTGACCAACACCTACGGCGACCGGCACTCTTACCTGTGCCACCGACCCGACTTCGGACCGATCGGGCCGGAAGACCTGTTGACCGCAAGCAAGGTCTTCCACGTCTCTCCGTTCCAGCCGGTCGAGGGCGACTACGAGTTCAGCTTCTACATCAAGCCCGAGGCGGTCCACATCCGCATCCTTTACCGGCGGGGCAATGGCGGTCTCGTCGCCACGCTGACTGGTCCGCGAAAGCCGCTGACCGCGCGCGGTGCGCTGGCCATGACGCTGCGCCTCGGCTCGCGCCGTGTGCTGGCGCTGATCCACTGGCAGGCGCTCAAGCTCTGGTGGAAGGGCGCGACGTTCCGCAGCCGGCCGCTACCGCCGGCCGACGAGGTCTCGTGATGGAAGCGCGTCTTCCGGCCTGGTCGCTCTTTGCCGGTGTCCTCGCGGCGGCCGGCCTGCCGATCTACATCCATGCGCCGAAATTCTATGCCGACCAATACGGCGTCGGCCTTGCCGCGCTGGGTGCCGTTCTGTTCGGGCTCAGGCTCTTCGACGTCGTTCAGGACCCGCTTCTCGGCTGGCTCTCCGAACGGCTGCGCCATCGCCGCGCCCGCGCCGTTGCGCTTGCCGCCGGCGTCATGGCCTGCGCCATGCTCGGCCTCTTTGCCGTCACCCCCCCGATGGCGCCGCTTCTTTGGTTCGCTCTCACCCTGACGGCGCTCTTCAGCGCCTACTCGTTCCTGTCGATCACCTTCTATGCCGAGGGCGTCAGCCGTGCCGCGACGCTCTCCGGCGGGCACGTCCGCCTCGCGGGATGGCGCGAGGCGGGCGCGCTCCTCGGCGTGTCTCTGGCGGCCGTCGCACCGCTGGCGCTGGGTGGCTCCTTCGCCGCCTTCGCCGTTCTCTTCGCGGCACTGGCGCTGATCGCGATCCTCTGGATGCACCGCGAATGGGGCGCCGCGACCGGCGCCCCCACGACCGGCCTTGCCGAGATCGCGCGGGACGCCACGCTGCGCCGGCTCCTCCTCCTCGCGCTGGTCAACGCCACGCCCCTTGCCGTGACATCGACTCTCTTCCTCTTCTTCGTCGAGGTCCGCCTCGCGCTTCCGGGCTGGGAAGGACCGCTCCTTGTTCTGTTCTTCCTCTCGGCCGCCGCATCCGCTCCGCTCTTGAGCCGCGCCGCTGCCGCCTTCGGCACGCGGCGCGCCCTTCTCGCTGCGATGCTCCTCGCCATCGCCGCCTTCGCTTTCGCGGCGTGCCTCGTTCCCGGCGACCTCGCCGCCTTCGCCGCGATCTGCTTCGCCACGGGCATCGCCCTCGGCGCCGACGCGACTCTTCTGCCGGCCGCATTCGCGGCGCGTCTTGCCGTGATTGCGCCCGCCGCCGCAACCGGATTCGGCCTCTGGTCCTTCGTGACCAAGATCACGCTCTCCCTCGCCGCCGCCGTCCTTCTTCCGGCGCTGGCCGCCGCCGGG
>JBNLCA010000450.1:0-3690 GCA_050303575.1 Paracoccaceae bacterium | reverse complement strand
CACTTGGTGACGCGGGCGCCGCGGGACGCATCCTTGACGCGACGCTTCCGGACTTCGACGCCGAATGGCGCGATCCAGTGCTCAAGGGCTACGGCCTAGCCAACCTCTTCGCCACGGTCCTGTCCTGCCGGGGCGAAGCCGAAGCGCAGGAATTGGCAGCGCGCATCGACGCCATGGAGCCCGAGATCATGGCATTCCTCGAAGCGCGCTATCCCGACGCCAACCAGCGCGCCTTCGTCGAAGGTGCGGTTCGCGACTACATCGCCGGGCGCGTCAGCGACGAATACGCGTTCTGGCTCTACCAGGCCGGGCGCGAGGACGAGGCGATCCGACTTCACGCTGCCCGAGGCGCGCAAGGTACCGGCCTCGTCGTCCTGCCGGGCGAGGGCCTGCAGGCAGGCCTCGACGTCAGAGCCTCCGCCTTCACCTGGGACGATTTCCTCCGCATACGCCGCGACGCCCCGTTCTACAGCGAAGACCCCGCCGATCTGGTGACCGCGCTGGCCGGTGGCCTGACGCTTGACACCTCGATCTGCTGCGCGTGGCAGCAGATCGCCGGACGGATCCTCGATGCCGTCGAAACCGAATGGCCCTCAGGGCCCGCTCGAAAGTCCGCAACGATCCTACTCGAAACCTGGGCAGAGGCGTCGCAATCGCAATCCGAGCCGCCCGCCGCGCTCCACGCGGTCCAACTCACCGTTGGCCGGCTCAGGCTTTCCGACGGCTGCGCTATCCCCCAGGCGGTTCTTGAGGAGATCCTCACCGCCGCCCCGGACTATCGCTACGATTTCCAGCGTATCGACGTGCTGAGCGGCATGGTCGAATATGCCGTCGCGGCCGAAGCCGCCGGCGCGTCCGTCACCGGACCCTGCGACTGAGGCAAGGCCCCGGCCACATCGCGCGGGCGACACTATGTGTCGTTTTCCGGCATGCCATCCGCGCCCCCAGCCCGCAGGCTTGCGGGTAACGCGCAAGGAGGGATGCGATGAAAAGCCAGGCCCAGGTGGTGGTGATCGGCGGCGGTGTCGTGGGCTGTTCGGTGCTTTACCACCTGACGAAATACGGCTGGTCCGACGTCATGCTGATCGAGCGGTCGGAACTCACGTCGGGGTCCACATGGCACGCCGCGGGCGGGTTCCACACGCTGAACGGCGATACCAACATGGCCGCGCTCCAGGGCTACACGATCCAGCTTTACAAAGAGCTCGAGAAGATCACCGAACTCAGCTGCGGCCTTCACCATGTCGGCGGCATAACCCTCGCCGACAACCAGGCCCGGTTCGAGATGCTGAAGGCCGAGCGCGCCAAGCACCGCTACATGGGGCTGCATACCGAACTCCTCGGTCCCGACGAGATCAAGGCCTTCACCTACGGCCAGGTCAATCTCGACGGTATCGTCGGCGCGCTCTACGACCCGCTCGACGGCCACCTCGATCCCTCGGGCACCACGCACGCCTACGCCAAGGCGGCGCGCATGGGCGGGGCAGAGATCGTGCTGCACAACCGCGTTCTCGAGACGAACCCGCGCCCGGACGGCACCTGGGACGTGGTGACCGAGAAGGGCACCGTGCATGCCGAGCATGTGGTCAACGCCGGCGGCCTCTGGGCGCGCGAGGTCGGCGCGATGGCCGGCATTTACCTGCCGCTTCTGCCTATGGCGCACCAGTATCTCGTCACCGATGACATCCCCGAGATCATGGAGATCCTCGATCAGGGCAAGGAATTCCCGCACGTCATGGACCCCGGCGGCGAAAGCTACCTGCGCCAGGAGGGCCGCGGCCTCTGCATCGGCTTTTACGAGAAACCCTGCGAAGGCTGGTCGATCGACGGCACGCCGTGGAGCTTCGGCCACGAGCTATTGCAGGAGGATTTCACCAAGATCGAGGATTCGGTCGCCTTCGCCTACCGCCGCTTCCCGGTGCTGGAACGCGCCGGTGTCAAGCGCGTGATCCACGGCCCCTTCACCTTCGCGCCCGACGGCAACCCGCTCATCGGCCCGGTGCCGGGCCTCAGGAACTACTGGTCCGCCTGCGCCGTCATGGCCGGTTTCAGCCAGGGCGGCGGCATGGGCAAATCGCTTGCCGAGTGGATGATCCACGGCGAGACCGAGGTCGACCCGCGCGGCTTCGACGTCGCCCGCTTCGGCACCTGGACCTCGCCCGGCTACACCGTTCCGAAGGTGATCGAGAACTACCAGATGCGGTTCTCGGTGAGCTACCCGAACGAGGAACGTCCCGCCGCCCGGCCCTTCCGCACGACGCCGATGTACGACATCTTCGACGGCATGGGCGCCGTCTGGGGCCAGCAATTCGGCCTCGAGGTCCCGAACTACTTCGCCGCCAAGGGCGAGCCGCGCTACGAGACGCCCAGCTTCAAACGCTCGAACGCGTTCGAGGCGACGGCGCGCGAGGTCCGCGCGGTGCGCGAGGGCGTCGGCATCAACGAGGTGCAGAACTTCGGCAAGTTCCGCGTCTCGGGCCCCGGTGCCCGCGCCTGGCTCGACCGGATCATGGCGGGCCTGATCCCCAAGCCTGGCCGCCTCAGCCTCACCCCGATGCTCTCGCCCAAGGGCAGGATCATCGGTGATTTCACCGTCACCTGCATCGACGACGAGACGTTCCAGATCACCGGCAGCTACGGCGCACAGGACCAGCACCGTCGCTGGTTCGAGGCGAACCTGGATGACGGCGTGAGGGTCGAGAACGTCTCGGACCGGATCACGGGCTTCCAGATCGCCGGTCCGAAGGCGCGCGAGCTTCTGGCGGCCGTCACGCGCGACGACGTGACCGGCGGGGCGTTCCGTTTCATGGACGCCAAGCGTATCACCGTCGGCATGGTCGACTGTCTCGTCCAGCGGGTCAGCTATACCGGCGACCTCGGCTACGAGATCTACTGCGATTTCATGAAGCAGCGCAGCCTCTGGCACACGCTCTGGGACGCCGGCCAGGCCTTCGGCCTGAAACCCTTCGGCATGCGCGCGATGATGTCGCTGCGCCTCGACAAGTTCTTCGGATCGTGGGCTCGCGAATTCTCGCCCGACTATTTCCCCGGCGAGACCGGCATCGACCGCTTCATCCGCTGGAACAAGCCCACCGACTGGATCGGCAAGGCGGCCGCGATGAAGGAGAAGGCGGAAGGCGCGAAGCGCCAGCTCTGCGCCTTCGTGGTCGAGGCGAAAGACGCCGACGTCACCGCCTACGAGCCGATCTGGGTCGGTGGCAAGGTCGTCGGCTTCTGCACCTCGGGCGGCTTCTCGCACTGGACCGGCAAGTCGGTCGCGCAGGGCTTCCTGCCCGCCGGGATGGCGAAGCCGGGGCTCAGGGCCGAGATCGAGATTCTGGGCGAGATGTGCCCCGCGACGCTGGTCGATGGCCCCCTCTGGGATGCCGACGGCGCGCGAATGCGGGGCTGAGGCGGAGACGCCGCGCGCCCGCGCGGCAGGACTACGCGCCAAGGGCGCGTATGGACAACGCGCGGGAGTCCAGGACCCGGATCAAGTTCGGGCGGGACACTCCGTCGCCGGCCCGGTAGAATGCCCTCATGGCTGGAGTACATGCACTGATCCCGGCCGCCGGCGCGGCGCGGCGGATGCGGGGGGCGGACAAGCTTCTCGAGGAGGTAGGCGGCGTGCCGCAGATCCGGCGCGCGGTAGATGCGGCGCGCAAGGGCGGCGCGGCGAAGGTCTGGCTG
>JBNLCA010000449.1:0-7256 GCA_050303575.1 Paracoccaceae bacterium | reverse complement strand
CTACGATGTTGCATTGGCGATGGCCGAGGCGCGAAGGAGCGAAGATGCTGTCGCGGAAGGGATTGTCGCCGTAGCGGAGAAGCTGGCGCGGGACGGACGGGTCGACGAAGCGATTGAGTTGGTCCTACGTCCGGAAGTGCTGGCGGAGATCAAGCAAGACGCGGAAATCGCCCGTGATGTCGCAATGGTCCATGCCTATGCGGGAGATACGGAACGTGTGGAGCTCCTGCTTAGGGTAAATAGTGTTGCGGTTCCGGGGCGTTACCGAAGCCTGAACTTGCTCTCTGGGCCTGAAATTGATGAGATCGAGGCTCGCCTGGTTGCAGCGATGGTGAACGCGGACGAGGACAGGGCGGTGGCGCTGATGGCGCAGGCCGAGGACATCCCGTTCGGCCGTGTCGCCCAGGGGACCGCCATTCACGCATTCCTCGACGCCCACCCGGAAGGGCTCCCGCTGCGGCTGTCGCACGTGCCGGAAGATCGACTTGCGGAGGTGCTGTCGCTGGTCGTGGGACACCGTGCCGTACGCGGCGATCTCGACGGCGCGGTCGAAGTGTTCGACATGTTGCGGATCATCGAGGGGGAGCCGAAGTACACTCGTTCGTCCGCCCGGCACCTTGCTCCGTTTCTGGCGCGCGCAGGCCGAATCGATGAGGCCCTGGATGCAGCGGAACTGTCGCAAGATGCGACCATTCTTTTGCAGGTTGCGGTGCTGATCGAGGATCCAGATTTTGCCGAGGCAGATTTTCCGGTCGACAGTTTCTTCGTCAAAGCGTTTTCGTTTCAATGAAATAGGTGTAAACTTTCGCGGTCGGATCTTCGTCAATGGATACCCATGCCGCGCGGAACGCTTACCGGAAGCCGGATCAGGGACCGCCGTGTCGCGGCGGGGCTGAAGCAGGCCGACATCGCGCGCGCGGCGGGGATCTCGGCCTCGTATTTGAACCTCATCGAGCACAACAGGCGCCGGATCGGCGGCAAGGTGCTGGCCGACATCGCCAAGGCGCTGGGCGTCGAGGTCACTGCGCTGAGCGAGGGCGCCGAGGCGGTTCTGCTGGGCACATTGCGCGAGGCCTCGGCGTCCGGGCCGGGGGCCGAGGCGGACAAGGCCGAGGAATTCGCCGGGCGGTTTCCGGGCTGGGCGGCACTGGTCGCCGAGCGGCACGAGCGGGTCGAGGAGTTGCAGCGGCAGGTCGCGGCGCTGAGCGACCGGCTGGCGCACGATCCGCATCTGTCGGCGTCGCTGCATGAGCTTCTGACCGCGGTGACGGCGATCCGGTCGACGACCTCGATCCTGGCCGGGACGGATGATCTCGACCCGAACTGGGCGCGGCGGTTCCTGACCAACCTCGATGCCGAGGGGCGGCGGCTGGCCGAGGGGGCCGAGGCGCTGGTGCGGTATCTCGACGGGCCGGGGGCGGCGGCGGTTGGGCCGGGCACACCGCAGGAAGAGGTCGAGGCCTTCTTCGCGGCGCGGGATTGGCATCTGGAGGAAGTCGAGGCGGGGGCCTCGGCGCAGGCGGTCGTGGCGCGGGCCGAGGAACTGAGAACGGCGGCGGGCCGGGCGCTCGGCTTCGCGGCGGTCGAGCGCTATGCCGAGGATGCACGGCGGCTGCCGCTGGCGGCGGTGCAGCCGCTTGCCGGCGAGGCGCCGGGGGCGCTGGTCGAGCGGTTCGGGGTGGGCGCGGACGTGGTGCTTCGGCGGCTGGCGATGCTGCCGGGACGCGAGGCGGGGCTGGTGGTGGCGGACGGGGCCGGGGCGATCACTTTCCGGCGGCCGCTGGCGGGCTTCGCACTGCCCAAGCAGGGTGCGGGCTGCGGTCTGTGGCCCTTGTACCAGGCGCTGACGCGGCCGGCGCAGCCCCTGAGCGCGGTCCTGGAGATGCCGGGGGGCGCGCCGCGCCGGGTGCGGGCCGAGGCGGTGGCCCTGCCGAAACCGGGCGCGTTTGGCGGGCCGACGGTGTTCGAGACGACGATGCTTCTGACGCCGACAACCGCTGCGCCGGGACTGCCGGTCGGGCCGACCTGCCGGATCTGCCCGCGGGAAGGTTGCGCGGCGCGGCGGGAGCCGTCGATTCTGGGGTAAGTTGCGAGCGCAACGGCAGGCTCTGGCGCGGCGGCTTCGCCTTGATTCCGCGCTGGGAGCCGCGCTCGGCGGACCTTTAAGGCTGCGTCGCGCTATCGCACCTTAGCCGTGGTGCGCCGCCACCGTCTTCAGCGTCGAGAAGCCGTAGAGCGCCTCGAACCCCTTCTCGCGGCCGTGGCCGGACCTGCCGACCCCGCCGAAGGGGAGTTCGACGCCGCCGCCGGCGCCGTAGTTGTTGAGGAAGACCTGACCGGCGCGGAGTGCCTTGGCGAGGCGCATCTGGCGGCCGCCGTCCGACGACCAGACCGAGGCGACAAGGCCGTACTCGGTTCCGTTGGCGATGGCGACGGCTTCCTCTTCATCGTCGAAGGGGATGATGGTCTGGACCGGGCCGAAGATCTCGTCCTGCGCGAGGCGGTGGGTCGGCGGCACGTCGGCCAGCAGGGTCGGCGCGACGTAGTGGCCGCCCGCCGGCGCGTTGCCGATGACCTGGCCCCGCGCGACGGTTGTGAGGTCCGTGCCCTCGGCGAGGAAGCCGTCGACGATGTCCTTCTGGCGGGCCGAGATCAGCGGGCCGACCTCGAGGTCTTCCAGCGCCGGTCCGACGCGCAGCGTGGCGTAGCGCTCGGCCATTGCCTCGGTCAGCCGGCCCGCCATCGACCGCTCGACCAGGATGCGGGAGGAGGCCGAGCAGGTCTGGCCGGCATTCTGGATGCCGGCGTTGACGAGGAAGGTGAGCGCGCGGGAGAAATCGGCGTCGCCGAAGACAACTTGCGGGCTCTTCCCGCCGAGTTCGAGCGTGACCGGGACGACATTGCGGGCGGCGGCCATCTGGACGAGGCGGCCGACGCCAACCGAGCCGGTGAAGGAGATGTGGTTCACGCCCTCATGCCCGGCAAGCGCGGCGCCGGCTTCCTCGCCGAGGCCGGGAACCACGTTCAGCGCACCTGCCGGCAGGCCCGCCTCGTGGGCGAGGGCGGCGAAGGCGAGCGCGGTCAGGCAGGCCTCCTCGGCGGGCTTCAGGACGCAGGCGTTGCCCATGGCGAGCGCCGCGCCGACCGAGCGGCCGATGATCTGCATCGGGTAGTTCCACGGGACGATATGGCCTGTCACGCCGTGCGGCTCGCGCAACGTGTAGACGGTGTAGCCGTCGAGGTACGGGATCGTCTCGCCCATCACCTTGTCGGCCGCGCCGCCGTAGAACTCCATGTAGCGGGCGAGGGCCTTGGCGTCGGCCCGCGCCTGGCTGAGCGGCTTGCCGACGTCGAGCGCCTCGATCTGCGCCAGCTCCTCGATCCGGGTCTCGACCAGCTGGCCGATGCGGGTTAGGACGCGGCCGCGCTCGGTTGCGGTCATCCGGCCCCAGGGACCTTTCAGCGAAGCGCGGGCGGCGGCGACGGCCTCGTCTATCTCTCCCGGCGTGCCGCGGGCGAGGCGCCCGATCTCGGCGCCGGTCGAGGGGTTCTCGATGGCCAGCGTCTCGGGGACGGGGTGCCAGTGGCCGGCGATGAAGACCTGGTCGGTCGGATACCAGACGTGCTCAAGCATGGGCGTTCTCCGGATGCCAGCCGGCCGGAATGGTCGGCGCGGCGGCGATGAGGTCCTGGGTGTAGGGGTGACGCGGATTGGCCAGCACCTCGGCGGTCGGGCCTTCCTCGACGATCCCGCCCGACTTCATCACCATGACACGATCGGTGATCGCGCTCACCACGTGAAGATCGTGGGTGATGAAGAAATAGCTGAGGCCGTAGCGGGACTGAAGGTCGGCGAGAAGGTCGAGGATGCGGGCGCGGACCGAGACGTCGAGGGCCGAGACCGGCTCGTCCAGCACGATCAGTTCCGGCCGGGTGATCAGTGCGCGGGCGATGGCGATGCGCTGGCGCTGGCCGCCGGAGAATTCGTGGATGTATTTCTGCGCGTCCTCGGGGGCGAGGCCGACATCGGTGAGAGCGCCGGCGATGCGCGCCTCCGCGTCGGCGGGGCGGCCGGTGGTGTGGAAGGGCTCGGCGATCAGACGGCCCACGCGGTGGCGGGGGTTGAAGCTGGAATAGGGGTCCTGGAAGACGACCTGCATCCGGGGATCGCCCGCCCGGACCGGCGTTCCGTCGAGCAGGATGCGGCCCGATTGCAGGGGCTCGAGCCCGAGGAGCGCGCGGGCGAGGGTGGACTTTCCCGATCCGCTTTCGCCGACGAGGCCGAGGCTTTCGCCGCGCTTCAGGGTGAAGGTGACCTCGTTCACCGCCCGGAAGGTCGGATGCGCGCCGAAGAGCCTGCGGCGGGGCAGCCGGTAGTCGCGGGTGGCGGCCGCGACCTCGACCTGCGGTTCGGTGCCGCCGTGCGGCGCGCGGTCGGGCCGGTGTTCCGACGCGGCAAAGAGCTGGCGGGTGTAGGGATGGGCAAGCGTGCGGAAGACCTCTTCGGTCTCGCCCTGTTCCACGATCTTGCCGCGCTGCATGACGGCGATGCGGTGCGCCATGCCGGCGACGACCGCCAGGTCGTGGGTGATGAGAAGAAGCCCCATCCCTTCGTCATCGACCAGCCCGCGCAGGAGCGCCAGGATCTGCGCCTGCGTGGTGACGTCGAGCGCGGTGGTCGGCTCATCCGCGATGAGGAGTTTCGGGCGGAGCGCGATGGCCATGGCGATGGCGACGCGCTGGCGCTGGCCGCCGGAAAGCTCGTGCGGATAGCGGCTGAGCGGCAGTTGGCCTAGACCGACGCGGGCAAGGCGCTCGGCCGCGATCCGCTCCGCCTCGCGCCGGGAGGCGCGACCGTGGACGAGGAGCGTTTCGGCGACCTGTGCGCCGATCGACTGGACCGGGTTCAGCGCGGTCATCGGCTCCTGGAAGATCATCGAGATCTCGTCGCCGCGGAAGGCGCACATCTGCCGTTCGGTAAGCTTCAGGAGGTCGCGCCCCTCGAAGAGGACCTCGCCGGTCAGCGCCGATCCGTGCGGCAGAAGGCGCATCAGCGAGAGGGCGGTCAGCGACTTGCCCGAGCCGGATTCCCCGACGAGACCGAAGACCTCGCCCGGCGCAAGGTCGAGCGAGACATCGCGAACGATCTCGTGGCCCCGGATCGAGAGCGAGAGGTTCCGCGCGGCGATCATGCCTGCACCCGCCTGAGGCGCGGATCGAGGAGATCGCGCAGCCCGTCGCCCATGAGGTTGAGGCCGAGGACGGTGAGGACGATGGCAAGGCCGGGCAGCACCGCGAGCGAGGGGTTGGTGTAGATCAGCGTCTGCGCCTCGGCCAGCATGCGGCCCCAGCTTGGCGTCGGCGGCTGCGCGCCGAGGCCGATGTAGGAGAGCGCCGCCTCGGCGAGGATGCCCAGGCTGAACTGGATGGTGCCCTGCACGATCAGGAGGTTCGCGATGTTGGGCAGGATATGCTCGACGGAGATTCGGGCGCGGCCCTTGCCGGCGACGCGGGCCGCGAGGATGTAGTCGAGCGTCCATAGGCTGAGCGCACCGCCCCGGGTGACACGTGCGAAGACCGGGATGTTGAAGATCCCGATGGCGATGATCGCGTTGACGGCCGAGGGGCCGAAGACGGCGGTGATCAGGATCGCGATGACGAGCGAAGGGAAGGCGAAGACGAGGTCGTTGCCGCGCATCACCACCTCGTCGATCAGGCTGCCGCGCGTGGCGGCGGCGAGAAGGCCGAGGGGCACGCCCAGCGCGATGCCGATGCCGACGGCGACCAGCGCGACGGCGATCGAGGTGCGTGCGCCGACCATGATCATCGACAGGATGTCGCGGCCGAAATGGTCTGTGCCGAGGAGGTTGGCCGCGCCCATGGGCGCGAACCGGTTGGCGATCTGGAGCTGGGTCACATCGTGCGGGGTCCAGGCGAACGAGACCAGCGCCAGGGTGACGAAGAGGCCGGCGAGGGCGGCGCCGACGAGAAGCTGGACGGGAAGTCTCATCTACGGCGCCTCAGGCGCGGGTCGGCCCAGGCATAGGCGACGTCGACGAGGAAGGTGACGCAGATGACGGCGGCAACGAGCAGCATGGTCACGGATTCGACGACGATCAGGTCGCGCTTCGTGATGCCCTGGAAGATCATCTGCCCCAGGCCGGGAAGAAAGAAGACGTTCTCGATGATGATCGCGCCGGCGAGGAGGAACGAGAACTGAAGGCCAAGGATGGTCAGGACCGGGATGAGCGCGTTCCTCAGCGCGTGGCGGGTGAGCGCCTGCGCCGAGGAGAGACCCTTGCCGCGGGCGGTGCGGATATAGTCCTGGCCCAGCGTCTCGATCAGCGCCGATCTGAGGACGCGGGCGAGGATCGAGGCCTGCGGGAGCGCCAGCGCGACGGCCGGCAGGGTTAGCGCCTTGAGCCCGGCGAGGACACCGGCGTCCCAGCCGGGGAAGCTCCCGGCGCTGAACCAGCCGAGCGAGACCGCGAAGAGCGCGACAAGGAGCATGGCGAACCAGAAGTTCGGCACCGCGATGCCGATCTGCGTGAGGCCCATGATCCCGTAGTCCGGCGCCCGTCCCCGGAACGCGGCGGCCGCCAGGCCCGCGGGGAGGGCGATCAGCGTCGAGAGGGCGAGCGCGTAGAGCGCGAGGGGGCCGGAGACCTTGAGCCGTTCCGCGACCATCCCGGCGACCGGCGTGCGGTAGGTGTATGAGGTGCCGAAATCGCCCGTCAGCATGCCCGAAGTCCAGGCGAGATAGCGCTGGGGCAGGCTGCCGTCGAGGCCAAGCTCGGTCCTGAGCGCCGCGACGGTGTCGGGGCTGGCATTGAGGCCGAGCATGTAGGACGCCGGATCGCCGGGGATCACCTCGATCACAGTGAAGATCACCAGGCTCGCGACGGCGAGGCTGAGGGCGAGCGAGGCGAGCCGGGTGACGAGGTAGCGCAGCATCGGCGGGCAGATTAGGGCGGCGGGCCGGGACTGGCCAGAGGCCTCGGCGCCGGTCCTGCCGACCCGGGGGGCGTCCGCCTCGGCTCGCCGCGGAGCTTGCACTCGGCACATCCCCTCGCCGGACCCGGCCGCGGTTGCGCCGCGGGACATTCCTTCGCCGCGCTCCGCTCGGTCACGACTGGTGGCGTCGCTTTGCAGCGGCGGGGGCTCGGCCCCTTTCGCCCCGAAGGCCGACTCACCGCAGCATTCGGCGGCGGGGGGAAGGCCTGGAGACTGCATCACCCCTCTTTTGGTTCTCAAGT
>JBNLCA010000448.1:0-2221 GCA_050303575.1 Paracoccaceae bacterium | reverse complement strand
ACCTGCCGCGCCAGACCGGCCCGCGCGAACCAGTTGGGCCAGGTCGGGTGGCTGGCATAGTCACGGCCCCAGTCGGTGTGGATGAACTGCCGGTCGGTCAGCGACGAGAGCGGCTCGGCGTCCCGGCCCGGCGCCCAGAGTGATGGCGAGACGACCGGCACCGCCTCGTCGCGGAACAACTCCTCGCTGCGGTAGTCGCCGTAATGCGCGCTTCCGTAGGCGAGGCGCAGGTCGACGCCCTCGCGCCCGAAGGTCACCGGGTCATCCTCGGCCCGAAGCTCGACCCGGCCCTCATGCGCCGCGCGGAACGTTGCCAGCCTTGGAAGCACCCAGCCCATCAGCGACGGCGCGACCGAGACGACGAGGCCGCGTCGCGCCGGGCCGAGTTGCACGGACGCCGCAAGCTCGGTGAGCGCCGCGAAAGCCTCGCCCAGACGGGGGTAGAGCGACACGCCGGCGTCGGTCAGCGTCAGGCGGTTGCCGCGCCGGGCGAAGAGCTGCTTGCCAAGATGTTCCTCGAGGCTGCGGACCTGCTGGCTGACCGCGGCCGAAGACACGCCAAGCTCACGCCCGGCGGCGGTGAAGCTGCCGTTGCGGGCGGCGACCTCGAAGGCCCGCAGGGCGTTGAGCGGGGGCAGCATGGACAGCGTCTCCGAAAGTTTTTCTTATGGTCCCCAAAAAGTCTGGCCCTTGCAACCACCCGTTCGGCGGCGGACTCTGGCGGCGCCGGAGGTACCCCATGCACGACATCCTCGATCTCGACCGCTATCCGCTCGACCGTCCCGAAACGCCGGAGTGGGAGGCGCTGGCGGAGACCTGCCGCGCAGACCTGGCGCGGGCCGGCATGTTCAATCTCGAAGGCTTTGTGCGGCCAGAGGCGATTGCCACCGCGCGGGCCGAGCTTCTGCCCGTCTTCGACCGCGACGCCTTCACCCATACGCGCCGCCACAACATCTACTTCCGCAAGGATCTGCCGCTTCCCGACGGACACCCGGCCCTGCGCGAGGTCGAGACCACGAACCGCACGATTTGCGCCGACAGCATCGGCGGCGGGATCGTCACCCGTATCTATGAGTGGGCACCCTTCGCCACCTTCCTTGCCCGCACGATGGACAAGCAGCAGCTCTTCACCATGGACGACCCGCTCGCGCGGGTGAACTGCATGTCCTACGGCGAGGGCCAGCTTCTGAACTGGCACTTCGACCGTTCCGAATTCACCACGACGCTGCTGATCGCGGCGCCCGAGGCCGGCGGCGCCTTCGAATACCGCACCGACCTGAGGTCGGACGACGACCCGAACTACGACGGTGTCGCCAGGATGCTCAGCGGCGAGGACCCGTTGGTCCGCTCGCTGACCCTTGCGCCCGGCACGCTGAACGTCTTCCGCGGCAAGAACACGGCGCACCGCACAACGCCGGTCATAGGGAAACGCCCGCGCATCATCGCGGTCTATTCCTATTACGAGCGGCCGGGTGTCATGTTCACCGATGAGGAGAGAATCGGCTTCTACGGGAGGGCTGCTTGAGGGACGTGACGCACGACACGTTCGTGCGGGGGCTGGCGCCGGAAACGCGCGCGGCATTGACCGCCAAGGCGGACGGACCGGGGCTGGTGCGTCTGGCCACGCATGTCGGAGCAATCCTCGTGCTGGGGTGGCTGATCGCGCGCGGCTGGTGGGCACTGATGCTGCCGCAGGGCGTGCTGATCGTCTTCCTCTTCACGCTGATGCATGAATGCGTCCACCGCACCGCCTTTGCGACGAGATGGATCAACGATCGTACGGCCGAACTCGCCGGGTTCCTGCTGCTTCTGCCGCCCGAATGGTTCCGGCTCTTCCACTTCGCACATCACCGGCACACGCAGGATCCCGACCGCGACCCCGAACTGGCGCACGGCAAGCCCGAAAGCTGGCCCGCCTACGCGCTCCACGTGTCGGGCCTGCCGGTCTGGTGGGGCGCGCTCAAGGTGCTCGCGCGGAACGCGCTGGGACGGAACGCAGATCCGTTCGTGCCGCCCGCCGCGAGGGCCCGCGTCACGCGCGAGGCGCGCGTGTTGATCGCCGCATATGCAACTCTCGCCACCGTGTCGCTGGCGACCGGTTCCGCGATCCTTCTGAATATCTGGATCATCCCGGCGCTGATCGGGCAACCGTTCCTCAGACTCTACCTCCTCGCCGAACATGGTCGCTGCCCGCTCGTCGCCGACATGTTCGAGAATTCGC
>JBNLCA010000447.1:0-6740 GCA_050303575.1 Paracoccaceae bacterium | reverse complement strand
TCACCGAGGGTCAGCTCGACATCTCGCTGATGGGCATGGGCTATCTCGAGCGGTTCGCGAAGATCGAGATCTCCGGAAACAGGCTGATCCTGACGCGCTGATTGTCCTCACCGTTCGGTATTGTAAGCATGCCTGCCTTGGCATAGACGGGTTGACGCGCCGCAAATACCGGCGCGGCAAGCGAAATCCGGGCCGGGACGGCCGGGTGATGCCACTCAGGAGGACTGCGAATGGCCGAAGGCGGAAACGTGTCGGACGAGGTCAACGCGCCGGCAACGGCGCACATGCAGAAGGCCATTCTGGACACGCTGGGCAAGCTCATCCACCTGCAGAAGGTCGCCTTGATGGGGCCTGAGCGGATCTTCACCTTCGCCTATGACGACAAGCTCGTCCAAATGTACCTGCCTTTCGCCGAGGACGATTTCGTCCAGCGCAACATCCTGTTCCGCGGGTCGTTCTACGAGGAACCCCTTCTGAAGAAGCTGCAGAGCATGGCACTCTTCGACCATTCCGGCCACGTCTTCGACATCGGTGCCAACATCGGCAACCACACGGTGTTCTTCTCAAAGATCCTAGGCGCGAAGAGGGTCGATGCCTTCGAGCCGCAGAACATCGCGGGCGGTATTCTGCAAAGGAACATCGAGCTGAATGAACTGGGCGACAAGGTCGTGCCGGTGAAGCAGCTCATTGGATCGAAGGACGGCACCGGCTCGCTGATTGCGCATTTCGGCAACAAGAACCTTGGAGCGACCGCCTTCAACGAGGCCGAGGAAGGCGACTTCCGGATGACCTCGATCGACGGTTACTGCAAGAAAAACAAGATCACCAAGCTCGACTTCATGAAGATCGACGTCGAGGGGATGCAGGTTCCGCTGATCGAGGGTGCAGACGAGGTGCTGGGCGATCTGAAGCCGGCTCTGTGGATGGAACTGCGCGATTTCAAGGACGAATACACCGTCGCCGCCGAGATGCTGGAACGCTACGCCTACAAGCCGATCAAGCTTGGCCCACACGACTACTGCTTCACCGTCCAGTAGGGGCGCAACGGCAGGACGGGCGCGCCAGCTACCCGGGTCGTACTCCAAAGCCACCAACAGGAAGGCGCGGCAAAGGTTGGACCGCGCTCTCCTTGTCGCGGATCACCCCCCGGCCTCGGCCTTCTTCTCCCAGCGGCCGCTTTCCTCGCTCCAATATTGGGCGGCGACGCCGGCCTCGGTCAGGGCCCGCCATTGGCCACGCGCCCGGTCGAGCGCGGCCGGATCGCCGCCGTCAAACAGGATGCAGACCCGCTCGTAACGGGCGGGCTCGTCCGGCGCGACCTCGGCGCCGTCGACCGCCATGAGGCACTGCGCGCCGTTCGGCGCTTCGGGCCCGGTGGTCAGCAGGACCGGCTGCATCGCGTCATGCGGACCGCCGGCCAGCCCGTGCGGCAGAAAGCTTTCGTCGCCGGTCAGCCAGAGCTTCTGGTCGAGCCAGTCCATCCGCTTCGCCTCGGTCCCGCGCACGGCGACCCGCCAGCCCTGCCCCAGCGCCCGCTCGACCAGGACCGGCAGGGTCGCCTCGAGCGGGCGCTGGGTCAGGTGGTAGAAGTAGGCGGCGCCCATCAGCCGGCCCCCGTCAGCTTTCCAGCGTGTCGCGGATCATCCGGTCGAGCGCCATGACGCCCCAGCCGGTCGCCCCCTTCGGCGCCAGCATCGTGTCGGACTTGACGCTTGCCACCCCGGCGATGTCGAGGTGGATCCAGGGCATGCCCTCGCGGATGAATTTCTGCAGGAACTTCGCCGCCGTCACCGCGCCGGCCGGACGTCCGCCGGTGTTCTTGATGTCGCCCAGCGTGCCCTTGATCAGCTTGTCGTACGAGGCGTCGACCGGCATCCGCCAGGCGCCCTCGCCCTCGGCCTTCGCCGCCGCCAGGAAAGCCTGCGCCAGCGTGTCGTCGTTCGAGAAGACGCCGGCATTGTCGTGGCCCAGCGCGATGATGATGGCGCCGGTCAGCGTGGCAAGATCGATCACGCCGCGCGGCCCGAACCGCTCCTGCGCGTACCAAAGGACGTCGGCCAGGACGAGACGCCCCTCGGCATCGGTGTTCAGCACCTCGATCGTGTCGCCCTTCATCGAGCGGACGATGTCGCCGGGCCGCTGCGCCTTGCCGTCGGGCATGTTCTCGACAAGACCGACGAGGCCGACGACATTCGCCTTGGCCTTGCGCAGCGCCAGCGTCCGCATGACCCCGGCGACCGTGCCCGCCCCGCCCATGTCCATCGTCATGTCTTCCATGCCGGCGGCGGGCTTGAGCGAGATGCCCCCCGTGTCGAAGACGACGCCCTTGCCGACCAGCGCGAGCGGTTTGTCCTTCTTCCTGCCGCCCGACCATTCCATGACGACGACCTTCGACGGGCTCTCGGAGCCCTGCCCGACGCCGAGAAGAGCCCGCATGCCAAGCTTCCTCAGCGCTGCTTCCTCCAGCACCTCGACCTTCAGGCCGATCTTGGTCAGGGCCTTGATCCGGCTCGCGAATTCCGTGGTGGTCAGGACGTTCGCCGGCTCGTTCACCAGGTCGCGGGTGAAATAGACGCCCTCGGCCACGGCGGCGGCGGGCGCCCAGTCCTTCTTGGCGGCGGCGGGATCGGCCACCATGACCGTCAGCTGCCCCGGCGCGTCGCCCGGCTTCGACTTGTGGTCGGTGAAGGCATAGGCCTTCAGGACCGCGCCCAGTACCACCTCAGTGCCTGCGCCCAGAAGCACCGCACCCGCCGGCCCGAGCGCCTTGCCCACGGCAGCGCCGGCCTTGCGCGCGTCTGTGCCCTCGGCCGATGTCAGGCGCACCACCTGCACCGCCTCGGCCGCGATGCCGCCGGGGAAGGCGAGGTCCTTTGCGTCCCCCTCCTTCATCTTGCCGAACGCATCGGACCCGGCGAACCGCTTCAGCGCGCCCCTCATCGCCTTGTCGAGCGCCTTCTCGGCGGCGCCGAGCGTGCCCTTCTCGGGCAGGAACACGGCGATCCGCCCGGCGAAGGCGGAAAGTGCCTTCTGGTCAATGGCCTGGAACTGGACGGGAACGGGTTTGGTCATTGCAAATCTCCCTCTTTGACGCGGACCCTAGCCAAGAGGCCGGACCAAGGCCAGATAGCAGTTTTCGCCCCCGCCGGGATCGTCTAGTCTGGCGCGCAAATACAGGCGCGTCCGAGGGGTCAGTGGCGAAATTCGACAGATACCTGCTTACGCAGCTTCTGACGCTGTTCGGCTTCTTTTCGCTGGTTCTGGTCGGGGTCTACTGGATCAACCGGGCGGTCGCGCTCTTCGATCAGATCATCTCGGACGGCCAGTCGGCAGGCGTGTTCCTGGAACTGACCGCGCTGACGCTGCCGAACGTCATCCGCGTGGTGCTGCCGGTGTCCGCCTTCGCGGCGGCCGTCTACGTGACCAACCGGCTGATGACCGAAAGCGAGATGGTGGTGGCCCAGTCGGCAGGGCTCGGCCCCTTCCGGCTGGCGCGGGCGCCCATCGTCTTCGGGCTGTTCGTGACGCTGCTTCTGGTGATCCTGTCGCACTGGCTGGTCCCGGCAAGCCGCGCCGCGCTGTCCGAACGCCGGGCCGAGATCGCCGAGAACGTCTCGTCCCGGTTCCTTGTCGAGGGGCGGTTCATGCATCCGACCGCCGGGCTGACGGTCTACATCCGCGAGATATCCGAAACGGGCGAGCTGAGGGGCGTGTTCCTCTCTGACCGGCGCGGCGACGGCCCCGGCACCTCCTACACCGCGGCCGAGGCGCTTCTGGTGCGGTCCGAGACGGGTCCCAAGCTCGTCATGATCAACGGCCTTGCCCAGACCTACGACCGCGAGTCCAGGCTTCTTGCGACGACGCGCTTTTCCGACTTCGCCTATGACCTTGCCGAGCTGATCGCCGGGCGCGCGGGGGTGCCGGACGTGCGCGAGCTGCCGACCCTGACGCTCCTCAGGGCAGCCCCGGAGACGCTTGCGCTGACCAACCGGCCGCTCGAGGAACTCCTCTACGAGGCGCATTCGCGCTTCGCCCAGCCGTTCCTCGGCCTCATCGGCGCGCTGATCGGCTTTTCGGCGATGCTGGCCGGCGGGTTCAGCCGCTTTGGCCTGTGGAAACAGGTCACGATCGCGGTCTTCTTCCTGATCCTGGTCGAGCTTCTGGACAACGCCGTCGCCGACAAGGCGCGCGAGGATATCGCGCTGATGCCGCTCGTCTACCTGCCGATCCCGGTCGGCCTCGCCTTCGCCGTCGGCCTTCTGAAATGGAGCGGCCGCAAGCGGCGGGTGCCGAAGGCGGTGCCGGCATGAAGCTGGATCTCTACTTCGCACGGCGGTTCCTCAAGGCGTTCGGCCTCGTCTTCGGGGCGTTCCTGGGCTTTCTGGTGCTTCTGGAGATCGTCGAGCAGATCCGCCGCTTCAACGCAGCCGAGCTTGGCCTTCCGCAGGCGATCCAGCTGGCGATGCTGTCGGCGCCGGAGACACTCTATCGTATCCTGCCGCTGATCACGCTCCTTGCGACACTTGTCCTCTGCCTTGGCCTGGCCCGGTCGTCGGAACTGGTGATCGTGCGCGCGGCGGGTCGGTCGGCGGTGGTGAACCTCATCGGGCCGGTGGCGGCGACGCTGATGCTGGGCGTTCTGGCCGTCGCGGCGTTCAACCCGATCGTGGCGGCCACGTCGCTGCAATACGAGGTGACCTCTCAGCGATATGCGGGCCGCGAATCCAGCGTCCTTTCCGTCTCGCGCGAGGGCCTGTGGCTGCGTCAGGGCGCGGCCGAGGGACAAACGGTGATCCATGCCGCGCGCGCCAGCCGCGACGGCACCCGCATGTTCGACATGACCTTCATCGACTTCGATGCCGGCGGCGTGCCGACGCGCCGGATCGAGGCCGCCGAGGCGCAGCTGACGCCCGGCGCCTGGGAGGTTCGCGACGCCAAGGAATGGCCGCTCGTCGGCGCCGCGAACCCCGAGCGGTCCTCGAGCCTGCACGAGACGATGAAGATACCGTCCGACCTGACGCTCGACCGCATCCGCGACAGTTTCGGCACCCCCTCGGCGATCCCGATCTGGCAGCTCAGCGCCTTCATCGACCAGCTGGAATCGGCCGGCTTCTCGGCGCGGCAGCACCGGGTCTGGTTCCAGATGGAGCTGGCCCTGCCGCTCTTCCTTGTCGCCATGGTGCTGATCGGCGCCGGTTTCACCATGCGCCACACGCGGCTGGGAAAGACCGGCCAGATGGTGCTTTACGCGCTTCTCTTCGGCTTTGGGCTTTATTTCGTCAGGAACTTCGCGCAGGTCCTGGGCGAGAACGGGCAGATCCCGCCGGCGCTTGCAGCCTGGAGCCCGCCGGTCATCGGCATCCTTGCCTCGCTGGGCTTCCTGCTGCATCTGGAGGACGGATGAGACTGCTCCGCCTCCTCGCGCTTCTGCTGATCGCCGCGCTCCCCGCCCGGGCGCAGGACCAGGCGACGCTGGTCGCCGACCGCGTCTTCATCAACGGCACCACGGTGCTGGTCGCCGAGGGCAATATCGAGGTCTTCTACAAAGGCGCCCGCCTCTCGGCCCGGCGGATCACCTACGACCGGGCCTCGGACACGCTGACGATCGAGGGGCCGATCACGCTGACGGACGGTGCGGACGTGGCGTTCTTCGCCGAGTTCGGCGAGCTGTCGACCGACCTTCAGAACGGCCTTCTGACCAGCGCGCGGCTGGTCCTGAACCAGCAGCTCCAGCTTGCCGCGGCCGAAATCGCGCGCGTCGACGGCCGCTACACCGAGCTTTCCAAGGTCGTCGCCTCGTCCTGTCAGGTCTGCGCCGCAAACCCGGTGCCCCTGTGGTCGATCCGCGCCCGCCGGGTGATCCACGACCAGGAAGAACACCAGATCTACTTCGAACACGCCCAGTTCCGCATCGGCCGGGTCCCGGTCTTCTACATCCCGCGCCTGCGCTTCCCCGACCCGACGCTGACCCGCGCGACGGGCTTCCTGTTCCCGACCTTCCGCTCGACCAGCCAGCTCGGCACCGGGCTCAAGGTGCCCTATTTCATCACGCTCGGCCATTCCGCCGACGTCACGCTGACGCCCTACGTCTCGTCGGCCACGACGACGCTGGAATTCCGCTACCGCCAGGCCTTCCGCACCGGCGACATCATCTTCGAGGGCGCCGTCTCGCGCGACGACATCCTGCCGGGCGACACCCGCGCCTATCTCTTCGGCCAGGGTGCGTTCGTTCTTCCGAACGACTTCCGGTTGAGCTTCGGACTCCAGATGACATCGGACGACGCCTACCTTCTGGACTACGGCTATTCGGGCACCGACCGGCTTGAAAGCAACGTCGCGCTGACCCGGGCGCGACGGGACGAATATATCGAGGCGCAGATCCTCTGCTATCACTCGCTGCGCGACGCGGAATCGAACGCCACGCAGCCGACGCTGGTGACGCAGGGCTTTTACGAGAATCGCTGGACCCCTTCCATGCTGGGCGGGATCGCGACGGTGTCGCTCGACACGCTCTCGGCCTACCGCGCCTCGGTCGCCGACGGCGACGGCCGCGATGTCGCCCGCGCTTCGGTCAGGCTCGATTGGGAACGCACGGCCGTCTTCGGCCCGGGCGTGCTGGCGACCGGCGCGGTGCGGCTGACCGCCGACCGTTACGGCGTCACCCACGACAGCGCCTTCGCCTCGGGCACCTCGCGCCTGACCCCCGAGGGCGCGGTGACGCTGCGCTGGCCCTTGAGGAA
>JBNLCA010000446.1:0-8174 GCA_050303575.1 Paracoccaceae bacterium | reverse complement strand
AGTTTGCGTCCGAGGCGCGCGCCATCCATGAGGGCGAGGCTCCCGAACGGCCGATCTGGGGCGAGGCGAAGGTCGAGGAGGCGGTCAAGCTGGTCGAGGACGGGATTCCCGTCGCGCCCCTGCCCTTCCGGCCGAGGAGCAAGTCGAACTGAAGGGCCGCGCGCCCACTGGGACGGCGGCCCCTCAAGACACCATAAACCGGTGTCAGTGCTCGCACTTCCAGTTGACGTAACCAGCCGACTTCCAGACCGTCGGACCCTGGGTCCAGTAGCTCGTCGGGTTGCAGGGCGTCTGCTTGGCGGCATTCTCCAGGACCATCGCCCAGTTGCCGCTGGCCTGGATGCGGCAGCGCACCAGCGAGGGCGATTTCTGGACCATCTGGAACTGGACCGTCGGGCAGTCGGGGTAGCGGACCAGGACGCGCACGTCCGGGCCGGGCATCTGCACAACGCCGGGCTGGGAGGCCGACGGAGCAACGTTCACGTTGCTTTCGGCAACGGCCGTGGTGGCAAGCGCGACGGCGATGAGGGCGCTGCCGGTCAGGCGGGTCACAAGTCTCGTGATGGCGGTCATTGCTGTATCCTTTCGTGGGGGCAAGGGGAAATGCGTGGGGCGCACGCCGGGACCGCAAGTACTGCAACCCCAGCGCGAACTTGGTCTGGCCGGGCGCCTTACGAGCGCCGGCAGCGGAAGTGGCCGTAGAGGGTCGAACCGGACAGCTCGACCGTCAGTTCGGGGCCGGAGGTCCAGTAGGACGACGATCCGCAGCTGGCGTTGCCCTTGGCCTGAGCGAACGCGATCGCGCCGCCGGCCGCCTGCATGTTGATCCGGCAGTGGAAGATGCTGGGATCCTTGTGCGAGAGGCCGAAGCCCGAAGGGCAGGACGGATAGGGCACGACCGTGGGCAGCGGGATCGGCAGCACGATCTGCGGACCGAGCGGAGCCACCTCAGCCGGGATGACGACGCCGGGAACGACCTGCGGCGCCGGGTCGGTCTGAAGAATGATCGGCGGAAGGCCAGACAGCTTGTCGGCCGCGACCGGGCCGCTGAAAGCTGCGAACGAGGCCGCCACCACGGCGGCCGTCATGACGGATTTCGAAGTGCGAGCCATGTTCAGTCTCCTGTTTCGCGGGGCCGGACCCATCCGGACCACGCAGATGGGTCGCGCCGGCAGGGCGACCGGTTCAATCCGCCCCGCTTGCACCCCGCCCTGCCTTCGCATAGAGAGCGCGCGTTTGGACCTTGTCGCCTGGGGACGCGATGCCGCTTCTCGTGATGAAATTCGGAGGCACTTCGGTGGCCGACCTCGGCCGCATCGCCAATGCCGCCGAGAAGGTGCGCCGCGAGGTCGAGCGCGGCCACGACGTGATCGTCATCGTCTCGGCGATGGCCGGCAAGACCAACGAGCTTGTCGGTTGGGTCGAGGAGACCTCGCCCTTCTTCGACGCGCGCGAGTACGACGCGGTCACCTCGTCGGGCGAGAATGTCACCGCGGGGCTGATGGCGCTGCGCTTGCAGGAAATGGGCATCCCGGCGCGGTCGTGGCAGGGCTGGCAGGTGCCGCTCAGGACCAACTCGGCGCATTCCTCGGCCAGGATCGAGGAAATCCCGCGCGAGAACATCGACAGGAAGTTCGCCGAGGGCATGAAGGTCGCCGTGGTCGCTGGTTTTCAGGGGATCAGCCCCGAGGGCCGGATCACCACGCTCGGCCGGGGCGGATCGGACACCACCGCCGTCGCCTTCGCCGCCGCCTTCGACGCGATCCGCTGCGACATCTACACCGATGTCGATGGCGTCTATACGACCGACCCCCGGATCAGCTCGAAGGCGCGCAAGCTCGAGAGGATCGCCTTCGAAGAGATGCTGGAGCTGGCGTCGCTGGGAGCCAAGGTACTGCAGACCCGTTCGGTCGAGCTTGCCATGCGTTACAAGGTGCGCTTGCGCGTGCTTTCCAGCTTCGAGGACAATGACGACAACGCTGGCACGCTCGTCTGTGCCGAGGAGGACATCGTGGAATCCAATGTCGTGGCCGGTGTGGCCTATTCGCGCGACGAAGCGAAAATGACGCTGATCTCGGTCGCCGACCGGCCGGGCATCGCCGCGGCAATCTTTGGGCCGTTGGCCGAGGCCGGCGTCAACGTCGACATGATCGTGCAGAACATCTCCGAGGAAGGCCGCACCGACATGACCTTCTCGTGCCCGGTCGGCCAGGTCTCACGTGCCGAGAAAGCGATGAACGAGGCGCGCGACAAGGGTACGATCCAGTTCTCGGAGCTGGTCGCCGACACCGACGTCGCCAAGGTCTCGGTGGTCGGCATCGGCATGCGCAGCCACGCCGGCGTTGCCTCGCGGATGTTCACCGCGCTCGCCTCCGAGGGGATCAACATCAAGGTCATCACAACCTCAGAGATAAAAATCTCGGTTCTGATCGACCGGAAATATATGGAACTCGCCGTTCAGGCACTCCATGATGCCTTCGAACTCGAGAAGGCCGCCTGAAGACGGCCCCGCCAACGACGGGGGCACATGCCCGAACGAACCGAAACGGAAAGCCGCAAGCTCCTCAGGCGCTTGCGGGATACTCTTGCCGAGCCTGGCCCTGGCCAGGAGCGGCTGGACAGAATCACGCATCTGATCGCCGACTCCATGCGCACCGAGGTGTGCTCGATCTACCTCTTCCGCGACCCCGAAACGCTTGAGCTTTGCGCGACCGAAGGCCTGAAACCCGAGGCCGTGCACCAGACACGGATGCGGCTGGGCGAGGGCCTTGTCGGCCGGGTCGCGCGCATGGCGCAGCCGGTCAATACCGGCAACGCGCCCGCCGAAAAGGGCTTTCGCTACATGCCCGAGACCGGCGAGGAGATCTATTCGTCGTTCCTCGGCGTGCCGATCCAGCGGTTGGGCGAGAAGCTCGGCGTCCTCGTCGTCCAGTCCAAGGAGGCGCGGCAATTCTCGGACGACGAAGTCTATGCTCTGGAAGTCGTCGCCATGGTGCTGGCCGAGATGACCGAGCTTGGCGTCTTCGTCGGCGACGGTGCGGCCATGTCAGCGCGGCACAAGCAGCCCGTCACCTATCGCGGTACCTGCGCGCAGGAAGGTACGGCCGAGGGCCGGGTCTGGCTGCACGAGCCGCGTGTCGTCATCACCAACCCGGTGGGCGACGACCCGGCGGCCGAAACGGCACGGCTGGAAAAGGCGATGGAGGACCTCCGCGTTTCGGTCGAGGATCTTCTGTCGAACGTCGAGGAGGTCGAGCCTGAACAACGCGAGGTCCTGGAGACCTACCGGATGTTCGCCAACTCCAAGGGCTGGATGCGGCGGATGGACGAGGATATCCAGCGCGGCCTGTCCGCCGAGGCGGCGGTCGAAAAGGAACAGTCGGCTGCCCGCGCCCGGATGGAGCAGGTGCCGGACCCATACCTGCGAGACCGGCTCCATGACCTCGACGACATCTCGAACCGGCTCTTGCGGCTTCTGACCGGACAGGGCCAGGCGACGGGCGCGGTCCTGCCCGAGAACCCGATCCTGATCGCCCGCAACATCGGTCCGGGCGAGCTTCTGGAATATGGAAGGACCCTGAAGGGCGTGGTGCTGGAGGAAGGCTCGGTCGGCAGCCACGCCGCGATCGTCGCCCGGGCGCTGGCGATTCCGCTGGTCATCGGCGCCAGCCGCATCACCACCGAGGCGCTGAACGGCGACGAGATCCTGGTCGACGGCGACCAGGGCATCGTCCATCTCAGGCCCGAGGACCAGGTCGCCTCGGCTTTCCGCGACAAGATCGCCATGCAGGCACAGGCGCAGGAGCGCTATGCCTCGATCCGGGACACGCCGGCGAAGGCCCTGTGCGGCAACGTCATTTCGCTCCACATGAACGCCGGCCTGATGGCGGACCTCCCCTCGCTTGCAGGGTCGGGCGCCGAAGGCGTCGGCCTCTTCCGGACCGAGCTTCAGTTCCTCATCCGCAGCCAGGTGCCGCGCCGGGGCGAGCTTGCGGCGCTCTATTCGCGCGTGATGGACGCCGCCAGCGGCAAGCGCGTGGTCTTCCGCACGCTCGATATCGGCTCGGACAAGGTGCTTCCCTACATGAAGCGCCCGCAGGAGCCGAACCCGGCGCTTGGCTGGCGCGCGATCCGCGTCGGTCTCGACAAGCCGGGCGTGATGCGCATGCAGCTTCAGGCGCTGATACGGGCGGCGGCCGGTCGGCCGCTCACCGTGATGTTCCCCTTCATCACCGAGCCGAGTGAGTTCTACCAGGCGAAGAAGGCGCTCGAGGACGAGATCTGCCGCGAGGGACGGCTGGGCCACACCCTGCCGGAGCGGGTCGAGATCGGCGCGATGCTGGAAACCCCGTCGCTGGCCTTCGCGCCGAAGGCCTTCTTCGAGGCGACCGATTTCGTCTCGATCGGCGGCAACGATCTGAAACAGTTCTTCTTCGCCGCCGACCGCGAGAACGAACTCGTGCGCCGGCGCTACGACACGCTGAACGCCAGCTACCTGAGCTTCATCGCCCAGATCGTCGGCCGCTGCGCCGAGACGGGGACGCGCCTGTCGTTCTGCGGCGAAGATGCCGGCCGGCCGATCGAGGCGGTGGTTCTGGCGGCGATGGGCCTGCGCTTCCTGTCGATGCGTCCGGCCTCGATCGGGCCGGTCAAGCACGTGCTTCTGCGGGTGAACCTCGAGGAGGCACGCGCCGTCATCGACGAGGCCATCGCCTCGGGCGCCGAAAGCGTGCGGCCAGCCTTCATGCAGTGGCTGAAAAGCCGGCTCTGAGAGCCGCGGTCAGTTCGCGGGCGCGTATTCCGGCGGGTTCGGGTAGATGAAGCCGTCGAGCGGATAGACCCGGCCCAGCGATCCCGGCTGGCTTTCGACACGGACGCTCGACCAGTCGTTGGCCTCGGAGACATCGACCACTGCCATGCCCAGCGAAACCTGGCTGCGGTGCCAGTTGGCATGGTCGATCAGCACCTCGCGCTCGGAAACGACTCGCGAAACGACGGCGACATGGCCCATCGGCAGCTTGCGGGTCGAGGAAAACGCCATGACCGCGCCGACCTCGGGCCGGCGACCGCGCAGGTAGTCGCCCGCCGCGCTGTCGTACCAGGTACCGGCGTTGCCGCGGATGAAGATGCCGCTGGCATCACGGGCGAAGGGCACGCACCAGACGCGGCGACCGGCAGCGTTGAGGAGGTCGGCGTTCTCGACCGCGCGCGTCACGAGCTCGGGATCGAGCCCCTGCTGCTCTGGCGCGCGCATCGCCTCGGGCCGCAGGCCCGAACAGGCCGTGCAAAGAAGCAGAGCGGCACACAGACCAGCCAGGCGCAGGCCCTTCGGCCGCACGTCTTTCATTCCCCGCATCATCCCCTCGTTCGTCCCATCCCCGTTGTCGTGGGTGATCGGACAGAGGCGGCACGTGATCAAGTGCGACAGGCCTGAAACATGGGCGTGATCCCGCCCACGGCAGGATTCCGCACTAACTTAGGTTCCGATTGGGAAACAAAAATGGTCTTGAAGGGCAGATTGGCGCCTACGCGAAGGAGTCCGGCTTGGCTTCGCGCGCCATGTGGTCGAGGACCGCGTTCACGAACCGGGACTCCTTGCCGTCCGGGAAGAAGGCCTTGGCGATCTCGACATATTCGTTGATCACGACTTTCGGCGGCGCCTCGCCCTCGGTCAGTTCCGCGCCGGCGACGCGGAAAAGCGCGCGCAGCGTCGGGTCGATCCGTTCGATCGGCCATTTGGCCACCAGCGCCCGGTCGGTCATCTGATCGATCTTCGCCTGCCAGTTCACCGCGTCGTCCACGGTCTTGCGGAAGAGGGTCCGGTCGCCCTCGGCCATCTCGCCCTCGTCGTAGGTGGCGCCGAAGCGGTGGTCCTCGAACTCGCGCATGACCTTGTCGGCCGCCTGCCCTGCTGCCTCCATCTGGAAGAGCGCCTGGAGCGCGTAGAGCCGCGCGGCCGATTTCATCTGGCGGGTGGGTTTCATTCGCCGCTCCCCGAGGGGCGGAAACCGATGCCCTTGGTCCGTGACTTCCAGCGCCGTTCCAGCGCGATGAGATGCAGCGCCGCAGCCGCCGCGCCGCCGCCCTTGTCCTGGCCCGCCGGGTCGGCGCGCACGACAGCCTGGTCGCGGTTCTCGACCGTCAGGATGCCGTTGCCGATGCAGGCGCCGTCGAGACCGAGAAGCGCCAGACCGCGCGAGCTGTCATTGCAGACCGTGTCGTAGTGCGTCGTCTCGCCCCGGATGATGCAGCCCAGCGCCACGTAGCCATCAAACTCGGCCAGGCCCCGCGCCAGACGGATCGCGGTCGGGATTTCCAGCGCGCCCGGAACCTCGGCCAGTTCCACCTCGGCCCCGGCCTTCGCCGCGACGGCCCTGGCCCCGGCGACGAGGTTGTCCGCGATATCCTTGTAGTAGGGCGCAACGACGATCAGCAGCTTCACCGGCTTGTCGAAGCCGGGAAGGTCAAGGATGTGGTGGGTCTCGGTTCCGGCCATCTCAGCCCCTCGGGATCGGTCGGGTGCCGGCGATCGACAGGCCATAGCCTTCGAGGCCGACCACCTTTGGTTTCGCGGAGTTGGTCAAGAGCACGATCTCGTGCAGGCCCAGCGCCGAGAGGATTTGCGCGCCAAGCCCGTACTGGCGCAGCGTCTGGGGCGAGACGCCCTCTTCCTGGACCAGCTTCATCTGCAGATCGCGCAAGAGGACGACGACACCCCGCCCTTCTTCGGCGACCAGCTTCATCGCCGAGGTGAACTCGAACGCCCGGCCTGGCCCGCCGAGCCCGACCATGTCGAGGAGCGGGTCGAGCGTATGCATCCGGACGAGCACCGGTCCGGGCGTTGTGATGTCACCCTTGATCAGCGCGATATGTTCCGACCCTTGCGTCGAGTCGGTAAAGATCCGCATCGTCCAGTCGCCACCGAACTCGGTCCGGATCGCCTTTTCGGTGGTCACGCGGACGAGGTTGTCGTGGCGGCGGCGGTAGGCGATCAGGTCGGCGATGGTGCCGATCTTCAGCCCGTGCTTCTGCGCGAAGGCAACAAGGTCGGGCAGCCGCGCCATCGAGCCGTCCTCGTTCATGATCTCGCAGATCACGCCCGACGGGTTGAGGCCTGCAAGGCGCGAGATGTCGACCGCCGCCTCGGTGTGGCCGGCGCGGACGAGGACACCGCCGTCGCGGGCGCGCAGCGGGAAGATATGGCCCGGGGTCGCAATGTCCGACGACTGCGTGCGCGGGTCGATGGCGACGGCGATGGTGCGGGCGCGGTCATAGGCCGAGATGCCGGTCGTCACCCCCTCGCGCGCCTCGATCGAAATGGTAAAGGCGGTCTCGTGCCGGGACGAGTTGGCCTGCGCCATCAGGGGCAGACCCAGCGTGTCGACCCGCTCGGCGGTCATCGCAAGGCAGATCAGACCACGGCCATGCGTCGCCATGAAGTTGATCTTCTCGGGCGTCGCCATCTGCGCGGGAATGACAAGGTCGCCCTCGTTCTCGCGATCCTCGTGATCGACGAGGATGAACATCCGCCCGTTCTTCGCATCGTCGAGGATCTCCTCGATCGAGGAGACGGCATCGGAATAGTGCGTGATGAGCTCGTTCATGGGGGCACCGGCAGCTGCGCCCTGCGGCATACACAAGGCGTGCGGGCTTGGCCAGAGGGGCGAAGTGCCGATAGGATCGGGAAAAAGGATTGGCCCCATGTACCGGTTCCTGTTTCTCCTCGCACTTCTCGCTCCCGCGCTCGCCCCGGCCGACACGCTGACGGAAGCGGAACTGCGCAAGGCGCGCTCGATTGCGATCCTCGATGAGGCCGGCGTTCCCCACATCGACCATCTTCCGGTGATCGAGACCGAGGCGGAGTCCGTTCGCCGCACCGAGCGCGAGGTGGTCGAGCGGCTGGTCGCGCTTGCCATTGTCGCCGTCAAGGGCGAGACCGGCGATCACCAACTCGGCCTGAATCTGCTTGAGCAGTTCGGCGCGAAAAGCTTCCTGTCGCCCGCCGAGGCGACGTTCATGGCCGACCCCACCCCTTCGCAACAGGACCTGATCGACTTCTCGTGGCGCTATGAGGGTGTCTGGGTCCTGCTCTGGGCCATCGGGGCCATCGACGAGACCGGCCCGGCCGACCGGATCGCGGACGTGCCACATCTGGCGCGGCTTCTGCGGGAGGC
>JBNLCA010000445.1:0-4854 GCA_050303575.1 Paracoccaceae bacterium | reverse complement strand
AGCGTGGTGTAAAGACCGCTGCGGGTCGGGTTCTGGCTGACACCGGGCACGAGGATGTCGGAGCCTTCGACGATCAATGCGGCGCAGACCGGGAAGGCGGCGGACGACGGGTCGCGCGGCACCGCGACGGTCTGCGGCTTCAGCTCGGGCTGGCCGGTCAGGACGATGGCGCGGCCTTCGTCGGTGTCCTCGAAGCGGAGAGTGGCGCCGAAGCCGGCAAGCATCCGTTCGGAATGATCGCGCGTCGGTTCCTTCTCGATCACCAGGGTCTCGCCCGGGGCGTTGAGGCCGGCGAGCAGCACGGCGGACTTCACCTGCGCCGAGGCTACGGGAAGGGCGTAGCGCACCGGCACCGGCTCGGCCGCGCCGACGATGGTCATCGGCAGCCGGCCGCCCTTGCGGCCGTAGGCGCGTGCGCCGAAGAGCGCCAGGGGATCGGTCACCCGGCCCATCGGGCGTTTCACCAGGCTGGCGTCGCCGGTGAAGGTCGCGGTGATCGGCGAGGTCGCCATCGCGCCCATGATGAGGCGGACGCCGGTGCCCGAGTTGCCGCAATCGATGACCTGCGCGGGTTCGGCGAAGCCGCCGACGCCGACGCCGTGGACGCTCCATTCGCCGGGGCCGAGATGTTCGACATCCGCCCCGAAGGCGCGCATGGCGGCGGCGGTGTCGAGGACGTCCTGGCCCTCGAGAAGGCCTGTGATCTTCGTCTCGCCTACTGCCAGGGCGCCGAGGATCAGCGCGCGGTGGCTGATCGACTTGTCGCCCGGCACCTCGGCGGTGCCCTTGAGCGGCCCCGACTTGTGGGCGGTCATCGGGATGGGTTGGCCGTGGCCGGACATCTTCGCCTCGTGTTGATCGTGCGCCTGATTAGCCGCTGGCCGGGCCACGGGCAATGGTTGCAAGGCCATAGGGCCGAAGCGGTTGCCGCCCGTCCTCTGTCAGGAGCCAGGCGTCGCGGTCCTCGACCACCACGGCGGAGAGCGGACCGCCAAACGCGGCGCCGGAGTCGATCCCGAGGCGGTTGCCGAAATGGGTCGCCTCGTCGATTACGGTATGGCCGTGAACGATCAGCACGCCATGCTCGTCGGTCGAGTTGAGAAACGGGGCGCGAATCCAGACCAGATCGTCCTCGGTCTGATCGTCGAGCGCGATGCCGGGCCTGATCCCGGCATGAACGAAGACGGCGTCGCCGACACGGTACATCAGGGGCAGGTTCCGGATAAAGGCGACGTGCTCGGCGGGTACTTTCGATCTGGCCTCGTGGTGAACCGCAAACGCATCGCCGGTGGCGGCCGAGGAGACCTCGTAGGACGCCATCGTCGCGCGGCCGCCGAGGGGCGTTTCGAGCCAGTGCAGCACCCGGTCGAGCGCGGGGTCGATCCAGTCGGGATCGGCCATGAAGCCGGTGAAGAGCCGGTCATGGTTGCCCTTCAGAACCACCCAGTTCTCGCCTGATTCGACGCCGCGCATCAGGTGATCGACCACGCCCCGGCTGTCCGGCCCGCGGTCGACCAGATCGCCGACATGGATGATCGGCGCATCCCGGTCGCCCGTGATGCGCCGGTCCGCCTCGATCAGGTCATGGGCAAGCATGAGCTTGCCCAGGTGACCATGGATGTCGCCGATCGCGTAGGCGCGCGTCATGCCACGTCGAACCGGAGCGGCTTGACCTGGTTGAAGAGGCCGGTCGCCATCAGCTTGTCGAGCACCGGCTGCGGGATCGGGTCGTCGACATAGAGCAGCGCGATCGCGTCGGCGCCCCGGGTCGACCGGCCAAGGGTGAAGTTGGCGATGTTCACGCCGTTCTCGCCCATCGTCTGGCCGAGCGTGCCGATGACGCCGGGCACGTCGCCGTTGGTGGTGTAGAGCATGTGCTCGCCGATCTCGGCGTCGATGTTGATACCCTTGATCTGGATGAAGCGCGGCTTGCCGTCCGAGAACACCGTGCCGGCGATCGAGCGCTCGCGCGCGTCGGTGACGACGGTGACCTTGATATAGCCGTCGAAGACGCCCGACTGCTCCTGGTTGGTCGTGGCGACCTGGATGCCGCGCTCGCGCGCGATGACCGGGGCCGAGACCATGTTCACGTCCGGGGTGATCGACTTCATGATCCCGGCGATGAGCGAGCAGTTCAGCGCGGCAAGGTTCATCTCGGAGACGGCGCCGTCATAGAGGATGTTGATCGCCTTGATCGGCTCGTCCGTCATCTGGCCGATGAAGTTGCCCAGGTGGTCGGCCAGCTTGAGCCAGGGCCGCATGATCTTGGCTTCCTCGGCGGTGACCGAGGGCATGTTGAGCGCGTTCTCGACGGCGCCGGTCAGAAGGTAGTTCGACATCTGCTCGGCGACCTGAAGCGCGACGTTCTCCTGCGCCTCGGTCGTCGATGCGCCGAGGTGCGGCGTGCAGACCACGTTCGGCAGGCCGAAGAGGACGTTCTCCTTCGCGGGCTCCTCGACGAAGACGTCGAAGGCGGCCCCGGCGACATGTCCCGACTTCAGGAGTTCGGCCAATGCCTCTTCGTCGACCAGACCGCCGCGTGCGCAGTTGACGATGTAGACACCCTTCTTCGTCTTGGCGAGATTCTCGCGGCCGAGGATGTTGCGCGTGGCTTCGATCAGCGGCGTGTGCAGGGTGATGAAGTCGGCGCGGCGCAGGAGTTCGTCCAGCTCGACCTTCTCGGCACCCTTCTCGGTGATGTTCTCCTCGCTCAGCGTCGGGTCGTAGGCGATGACCTTCATCTTCAGGCCGCGCGCGCGGTCGGCGACGACGCTTCCGATATTGCCGATGCCGATGATGCCCAGTGTCTTGTTGGTCAGCTCGACGCCCATGAACTTCGACTTTTCCCACTTGCCGGCCTGGGTCGAGGCGTCGGCCTCGGGGATCTGGCGGGCGACCGCGAACATCATCGCGATGGTGTGTTCGGCGGTGGTGATCATGTTGCCGTAGGGCGTGTTCATGACGATCACGCCCTTCTTCGAGGCGGCGGCCTTGTCGACGTTGTCGGTGCCGATGCCGGCGCGGCCGACGACCTTGAGGTTGGTCGCCTTCTCCAGAAGCTTCTCGGTGACCTTGGTGGCAGACCGGATGGCAAGGCCATCATACTGACCAATGATCTCGGCCAGCTTCTCCTTGTCCTTGCCGATGGCGGGCATGTAGTCGACGTCTATGCCGCGATCCTTGAAGATCTGGACGGCGGTTTCGGAAAGTTCGTCGGAGACGAGTACGCGGGGTGCCATTGGTGGCTCCATCATTGAAATCGGGGAAGAGGCGCACCCTGCCGGCGGGCAGGATGCGGGCTTCGTCGGGAAATCAGGCTGCGGCCTTCTGCGCGGCGAGTTCGGTGCGGTAGGCCCACTCGATCCACGGCATCAGTGCGGCCACGTCGGCGGTTTCCACCGTCGAGCCGCACCAGATGCGAAGGCCCGGAGGCGCGTCGCGGTAGGCACCGACGTCCAGCGCCACGCCTTCCTTCTCGAGCCGCTTGGCCACCGCCTTGGCGAAGGCCGCGCCGTCGAGGATGGCGGGGTCGGTGAACTTGAGGCAGACCGAGGCGGTCGAGGCCGTCGCCGGGTCCTCGGCGAGGTTCGCCAGCCAGGTCGTCCCGGCGGCGAAGTCGTTCACCGCCTTCGCATTCGCCTCGGCACGGGCGATGAGGCCCTTGAGCCCGCCGACCGACTTCGCCCAGTTGAGCGCTGCGAGGTAATCCTCGACCGCTAGCATCGAGGGCGTGTTGATCGTCTCGCCCTGGAAGATGCCCTCGATCAGCTTGCCGCCCTTGGTCATGCGGAAGATCTTCGGCAGCGGCCAGGCCGGCGTGTAGCTTTCCAGCCGTTCGATGGCGCGCGGGGACAGGATCAGCATCCCGTGCGCGGCCTCGCCGCCCAGCACCTTCTGCCAGCTGAACGTCACGACATCGAGCTTGTCCCAGGGCAGGTCCATCGCGAAGGCGGCCGAAGTCGCGTCGCAGATGGTCAGGCCGGCGCGGTCCGCCGGGATGGCGTCGCCGTTCGGCAGGCGCACGCCGCTGGTGGTGCCGTTCCAGGTGAAGACGACGTCAGTGTCGAAATCCACCTCGGCGAAATCGACGATCTTTCCGTAGTCTGCGGTCTTCACCTCGGCGTCGATCTTCAGCTGTTTCACCACGTCGGTGACCCAGCCGGACCCGAAGGATTCCCAGGCAAGCATTGTGGCCTTGCGGGCGCCCAGGAGCGACCAAAGCGCCATCTCGACGGCGCCGGTGTCCGAGGCAGGGACGATGCCGATGCGGTAGTCCGCCGGCACGCCCAGGATGTCACGGGTGGTCTCGATGGCCTCTTTCAGCTTGGCCTTGCCCACGGCGGCACGATGCGACCGGCCCAGGGGAGCGTCGGCGAGCAGGTCGTAGCTGTATCCGGGGAACTTGGCGCAAGGGCCAGAGGAGAAGCGCGGGTTTGCCGGCCGCGCGGCCGGGGTCGGGGTCTCGGTCATGGTATCCTTCCAGATATACGCCCCTCGTTGGGGAGGGGTGTCCCGCCGCCGGACATACGCCTGTCGTCCGCATCGCACAAGTGGGATTTGGGGAGGAGTATCCGCTCAGATTTGCCGTTGGCCCGGGCGACCAGCCCGGGCAGCGCCCGACCCATTGGGCGGGAGAGCGCTTGTCATCGCCGCGCGCGGATCATGCGATGGAGGTGGCTTGGCCATAAAGCGCCCGGCTTTCGCTGTCGCGCGGCGCCCTCCCAGGGTCGTGCGCAGCCCTTCGAGCGCAGATCAATCGTCCCGCACCGGCCGGCCCAGCGACCAGAGCGCCAGCCTGAGCCGGCGGTCGACCCGGCGCCAGCCCAGCCGCTGCGCCCTGTCGAAGGCGGCAAG
>JBNLCA010000444.1:0-6710 GCA_050303575.1 Paracoccaceae bacterium | reverse complement strand
AGCGCCGTTGCAACCGGTTGCAGCGCCAGCGCGACGCGCATCTTCTGCACCATGTCCGCCTCGGTCCCGAAGTCGAGGTTCACCTGAACCGTGCAGGTCCGGTACATCATCTGGAGCCCGTGCGTGCCGACCTTCTGCATGTATTCGGTCATCAGCCGGTACCGCCCCTTGGGCATCATCGGCATGTCCTCGTGGCTCCATACCGGCGCCGCGCCAAGGCCGATGAACCCCGCGCCGATCTTGTCGGCGATCTCCTTCACCTCGCGCAGGTGCTCGTTCACCTCGTCGCACGTCTGGTGGATCGTCTCGAGGGGCGCGCCGGAAAGTTCCAGTTGCCCGCCCGGCTCAAGCGAGACGTTGGCGCCGTCCTTCTTCAGACCGATGATGTGGCCCGCTTCCTCGATCGGCGCCCAGCCGAACCGGTCGCGCAGCCCCTCCAGCATCGCCTTGATCGAGCGGGGCCCGTCATAGGGCAGCGGCTTCAGCGTGTCCTTGCAGTAGCCGAACTTCTCGTGCTCGGTGCCGATCCGCCAATCGTCCTTGGGCTTGCAGCCGGCGGCCAGGTATTCGGCCAGCTGGGCCTCGTTCTCGATCGGGCCGCCGCCCTCTTGCGGAATGGACATCCAAGCGCCTTCTGAACTGACCGGTTCGGGGAGCGCCAGAGTTGGCGCGCGCGAGGTATCAAGTCAACCCTGGCAGATACCGACTTTCGATGATGTTTCGTGATGGATTTCAGGTGCCGTTGCGATCGCGTCACGGACCCTTGCGGAACGGCAACACGCCGCTGTCCGGCCGCCTCCAGAGTGCCCCCGGCTCGGGCGTTCCGCCACGTTCCAGCGCGTCGGCAAGCGCCCCCATGTCAACGTCGGGCAGGCTCGAGAAAGCGTCGAACAGCGCCTCGGCCCCAGCCGCCGACGACGGTACCGCGACGACGTTCCCGCCCGCCTCGCGCATCCGCCACCAGGTCTGGCCGGAAAGGTCGCGGATGAGCGACACCTCGACAACCTCGCGCAACGCGACGAAGCCGCCGCCATGCGGCCCGAAATAGCGCACCTGCCCCTCGATCACCTCGACGATGCCGGGCTGGGCGACGTCGCGGCGAAACTTCATCCGCCGCCAGGCGATCAGCACGCCGGCGAGGCCGGCGAACCCTAATAGCAGCCCCAGCCCCCGGAAGAACCAGCCGCCGAACGTAAAGACCCAGAGGCCCGCCAGCACCACCCCGCCGGCGACCAGCATCTCGGCCCAGCGACCGGCGAAGGCACGAACCTCGGGCCTGAGGAAATCAGCCATTCCGCACCTTCCGCACCCCCGCATAGGGCGCCTCGCGCGTTTCGAAATTCATGCCGGACAGGTCCGCGACCAGTTTCGGGTCTTCCGGTCCCTTTGCATGGACCCGCTGCCGCCAGAGGGCGCCGTCACGGGCAAAGAGAACCTCGTCCTTCAACACGTCAGCCGCCGCGAGCTTTGGCAGATCGACCGCGCCTTCGGGGCCGCGCAGGCGATGCGCCTCGGAATAGCGCTCGCCCGCCGCATCGGCGGAAAGCCTTTCCCGGAACGATTTTTCAAGCGTCCAGTTTTTCCGGACGGGCTTTTCCAGAACGATCTCACGCTCATCCTTGCCCATGCTCCGCGAGGTCTCGCGCCAGCCGTCGCGCCGCAGCCGGGGCAGATAAATCACCGGATCGTCGCCCGGCGCGGGGCTCACTTCCGCGGGGACTTCGTCGCTCCTCCGAAGCCGTGTCTGCACACCGCCGGTGAGCTCCACCGGCCAGCCGGGCTCGACATTCACCCAATACCGCAACTTGTCGAGGAATAGCCCGCCCCCGTTCCAGTGCCATCCCCAACGGTAGACCTGCAGGGCCGTCAGATAGGGGACTTCGCTGACGGCAGTCCAGGCGCCACCCATGGATCCCTCCCAACGGGCGTCTCCGGCGAAGTAGATCATGTGCCGTCCGTCCGGCGAGAGGTCCGACCGCATCGGGTAGATGCGGCCCTTCAGCCACTGGCCAAGTGTCACCTCGTCTGTCCTGAGATCCCACTTCAGGACCGCCACCTGCTTCGACGGCCCCCGGCGGAACACGACGGCAACCGGCGCCTCGCGGGCGAGGATGAAATGGATGCGCGGGGACGGCGGGGGCCGGGTCACCGCCAGTCCCCCTGCACCGCCTGCCACAGCGTCAGCGCCGCGACCGCCGCCGTATCGGCGCGCAGGATGCGGGGGCCGAGGCTCACCGGCGTGACGAAGGGCAGCGCCCTCAACCGCTTGCGCTCGGCCTCGGAGAAGCCGCCCTCCGGCCCGGTCAGGATCGCCGCCGGACCGGTTCCGGCAAAACCGTCCAGCGCCGGCGTTCCCGCCGCGCTTTCGTCGCAGAAGAAAAGGCGTCGCCCGTCCCAGCCGTCCAGCACCCGGTCAAGCCGTTCAAGCTCGGCCACCTCCGGCACGAAGGTCCCGCCGCACTGTTCGGCAGCCTCGACGGCATGGGCCTGCAACCGGTCCTGCCTTAACCTTTCGGCATTGGTGAAGTCGGTCTGCACCGGCAGGATGCGCCGCGCGCCAAGCTCGACCGCCTTTTCCACGATGAAATCGGTCCGCGCCTTCTTGATCGGCGCGAAGAGAAGCCACAGGTCCGGCGGGTCGACTTGGGACCGCGTCTGCTCGCAGCAAACCAGTATCCCGCCTTTCTTCCCGGCCTCGGCCACCTCGGCGAGCCACTCGCCCGAGCGTCCGTCGAAGACCAGGACCTCGGCGCCCTGACCCAGCCGCATCACCGAAAAGAGGTAATGCGCCTGATCCCGCGTCAGCGGGACAGGTTGCCCCTGCCCGAGGGGCTGGTCTAGAAAGAGCCTCACCTTCGCCATGCCGGGGAAACCTATGTCCCAGACCGAGGGAACGCCAGAGTCGCAAGGTCAGGTCGCAGATGCCGTTCGCGGCAACTGGGTCGACCGCTACGCCCCGGCCGCCACCCGGCCCTACCTGCGCCTGTCGCGCGCGGACCGGCCGATCGGGACCTGGCTCCTGTTCCTGCCGTGCCTCTGGGGCGCGGGCCTTGCCGCCGCCATGACCGGGCCGCGCGGCTGGGACGTCTGGATCGTCGCCAGCTGCGCCGTCGGCGCCTTCCTGATGCGCGGTGCCGGCTGCACCTGGAACGACATCACCGACCGGCATTTCGACGCGCAGGTCGCCCGCACCCGCTCGCGGCCGATCCCCTCGGGGCAGGTGACGGTGCGGCAGGCGCTGATCTGGATGATCCTTCAGGCCCTCCTCGCCGCCGCGATCCTCTTCACCTACAACTGGATGTCGGTGGCGCTCGGCGTCGCCTCGCTGGCGCTCGTCGCCATCTACCCGTTCGCCAAGCGCTTCACCTGGTGGCCGCAGATCTTCCTGGGCCTCGCCTTCAACTGGGGCGCGCTTCTGGCCTGGACGGCGCATACCGGCAACCTCGCCCCCCCGGCGCTCCTCCTCTACGCCGCCGGCATCGCCTGGACCCTGTTCTACGACACGATCTACGCCCACCAGGACAAGGAGGACGACGCGCTGATCGGGGTGAAATCCACCGCCCGCCTCTTCGGCGACAGAACCGTGCCGTGGCTGCGCGGCTTCATGGCCGCTGCCGTCCTCCTCCTTTCGGCGGCGGCCATCGTGGCCCTGATCGACGCGCCGCCGCTCGTGCTCATCGCCGCCCTCGCCGGCGCCTGGGCCTTCGGCTGGCACCTCGCCTGGCAACTGGCGCTCCTCGACACCGAGGATCCGGACACCTGCCTGCGCCTCTTCCGCTCGAACCGCGACGCGGGCCTCATCCCTGCGCTGTTTCTTGCCGCGGCGGCGCTCCTTTGATTGATCAGGCCCGCCTTCGGCCCTATGCAACGGGAACCAGACCCGGAACCTGAATGCCGATCCGCCCGCAATTCCTTCTGCCCATCGTCTTCGTGGCCGCGGCCGCGCTTTCGATCGCGACCGCCACCATCGCGGTCAGCGTGGTGGAATCGCGCTCGGAACAGGCGGTCCGCTCGGCCCTGGCGCTGGAGGGCCAGAGCTGGGCCAACGTCCGGGCCGACGGGCTGATGCTGCACATGTCCGGCATGGCCGAGACCGAGGCGCTGCGCTTCCGCGCGCTCTCGGCCGCCGGCACGATCGTCGATGCCGCCCGCATCCTCGACGAGATGGAGGTCCGGCCCGCCGCCGAACTGCGCGCGCCGGACTTCTCGGTCGAGGTCCTGCGCAACGACGACGGTGTCTCGCTCATCGGTCTGATCCCGATCGAGGAAGACCGCGACGCGGTCGTCACCCGCCTGACGGAACTTGCCGGTTCGGGCCGCGTCTCGGACATGCTCGAAACCGCGGACTACCCCGAGCCGCAGGGCTGGGATGCGGCGCTCGACTTCGGACTCGAGGCACTGGAAAAGCTGCCGCGCTCGAAGATCTCGATCCAGCCGAACCGGGTGACGATCACCGCCATCACGTCAAGCGCCGCCGAACGCTCGCGCCTCGAAAGCGAACTCAACCGCGCCACGCCGCCGGGCCTGAGGCTGACGCTCGACCTCTCCGCGCCGCGCCCGGTCATCACGCCCTTCACGCTGCGCTTCCTGATCGATTCAGGCGGCGCCCGCTTCGACGCCTGCTCGGCCGACACCGACACAGCCCGCAACCGCATCCTCGCCGCCGCCGTCGCGGCCGGCATGCAGGGTCAGGCCAGCTGCACCATCGGCCTCGGGGTTCCCTCGCCGCGCTGGACCGAGGCGGTCGAGGAGGGCATCGCCGCATTGGCCGAACTCGGCGCGGGGTCGATCACCTATTCCGACGCGGACGTTTCGCTGATCGCCGCCGACACGGTCAGCCAGGCCGATTTCGACCGCGTGGTGGGCGAGCTGGAGAACGGCCTGCCGGACGCCTTCTCGCTGACCTCGGTCCTGACCGAGAAGCCCGACGCCACCAACCAGGGCCCGCCGGAATTCACCGCGCGCCTGACCGAGGAGGGTGCGCTCCAGATGCGCGGCCGCCTGACCGACGAGGCGGTTCGCACCGTCGTCGAAAGCTTCGCCGCTGCGAATTTCGGCACCGGCCGGGTGCAGGACCTGACCCGCCTCGACGCCGAACTGCCGAAGGGCTGGCCGGTCCGCGTCCTCGCCGCGCTCGAGGCACTCGCCGAACTCGCCGAGGGCTCGGCCATGGTTCAGCCCGACCTTGTGCGCATCTCGGGCAAGACCGGCAACGCCGACGCCAATGCCGAGATCGCGCGGCTCCTGGCCGAGAAGCTGGGCGACGGCGCCAAGTTCGAGATTTCCGTGACCTACGAGGAAGCGCTCGACCCGGTCGCCGGCCTGCCGACACCCGAGGAATGCGTCGGCCGCATCAACACGATCCTCGCCGCCAACAAGATCACCTTCGCCCCCGGCTCGGCCGATATCGAGGGCTCGTCGCTCGCGACGCTCGACGACATTGCCGAGGTGATGAAGGACTGTTCGGACGTGAAGATGGAGATCGGCGCCCATTCCGACAGCCAGGGCCGCGAAGAGATGAACCTGCGCCTCAGCCAGGGCCGCGCCGACGCCGTGCTGAACGGGCTCCTCGCCCGGCGCGTGCTGACCGGCAACCTCACGGCCGTCGGCTACGGCGAGACCCGCCCTATCGCCGACAACGAGACCGAGGAGGGCCGCGAGGCGAACCGGCGTATTGAGTTCACGCTGGTTTCAGCCGAAGAAGGGGCCGCGACGGACGAGGCCGAGGCACCCGACGAAGCCGCGCCGGAGGAGGAGACCCCCGAGGAGGCCGCGCCTGACGAGGAGGCGCCCGACGAGGATGCGGACGCCGAGCCCGCGCCCGACCTCTCGGCGGTCACCCCGCGCCCGCGCGATGCGGGTGACGAGGGATCGGGCGACGAGGGGTCGGCGAACGACGGTTCGGGCGATGAGGGCTCGGGCGACTAGGGAAGAACCGGGGACGGCATGAACAGAACAGAATTCGTCATCGTCACCGCGATCATCCTGTTCGTGGCCTTCGCGCTCGGCTGGTTCACCTACTGGCTTTTGCACAAGTTCAGCCGCGTGACCGGCGCCGAGATGGGCGAGGTCGACCGCCTCGCGCAGGAGCTTCACGACGCCGAGGAGGTGCGCGACCAGGCGATCACGTACCTGCAGCAGCGCGAGGCCGAACTGATGAACCAGATCACCCAGACCGAGGCGGAACTGAAGGCCGCGATGGACGGCCTGCGCGACGCCCGCCACGAGGCCGAGGAGCTGCGGGCCTACATCGAACGGATGAACGCGGGCTGACGGGGACCGGCCCGTTGGCGTGTCGCAATCCGGAGCCGATCGGGTAGAGTGGTCCTGTCCGTATCCAGTATCGAGTTACCGATGCCTCCACCCAACTTCGATCCGACCATCCCCGTCCAGCGCCGCGCGCTTATCAACCATTACCGCCACAAGCTGAGGGTCGGTCCGCCGCGCACCTCGGCGGACGATGTGTCCTTCACCGCCGAAGACGCGCTCCTGCGCCGCGAGAAGAAGTCGCACCAGGGGATCGGGCTTCGGACCAACCTCAAGGGCCTCGCCACCGAGGCCCTCAATCAGGACTACTTCGACGAGGTTGGCCAGTTGGTGAATCTGGAAAGCCTCGACCTGCGCTTTCCGAACCGGCCGACCAGTCTCGAGCCGCTGCGCAACCTGAGAAAGCTGCGCGTCCTGAGGATCGAGTCCGCCGGCCAGATCAC
>JBNLCA010000443.1:0-1764 GCA_050303575.1 Paracoccaceae bacterium | reverse complement strand
CAGTGCGGTGCGCGCCCTTGCCAAGGCGACAAGCTAGGGACTGAAGAATGACCAATCCGCTCTACGACCGCCTGTTCGCTCCGCTGTCCGGCGACGCGGCGCCGTTCCTCTTCCTTCCCGGCAGCGGGTCGCTGAGCAAGGACGCCTTCCTGCGTCTCGCCGCCCGACAGGCGCACGTGTTGCGGGATGCCGGCCTTGTGCCGGGCGACCGGCTGGCGGTTCAGGTCGAGAAGACCCCCGAGGCACTGGCGCTCTATGCCGCCTGCGTCATGGCGGGCGTGATCTTCCTGCCGCTCAACACCGCCTACACGGCGGACGAACTGGACTACTTCGTCAGCGACAGCGAGGCCGGCGCCGTGGTCTGCGCGCCGAAGGACGAGGCAACCTTGCGCCGGATCGTCGACGGAAAGGCCGAGGTGCTGACGCTGGACGCAGCCGGCAAGGGCAGCCTGAGCGACCGGGCGGCGGGAATGCCCGACACGTTCGACGTGGCCAAACGCGCGGGCGACGACCTCGCCGCGCTTCTCTACACCTCCGGCACCACGGGCCGCTCGAAGGGTGCGATGCTGAGCCAGGACAATCTTCTGTCGAATGCGCTGGCGCTGGCCGACCTCTGGCGCTTCTCGGCGGAGGATGTCCTTCTCCACGCGCTCCCGATCTTCCACACCCATGGCCTCTTCGTCGCGTCGAACGTGGTTCTCGCCGCCGGCGGCGCGATGATCTACCTGCCGAAGTTCGACCTCGACGCGGTCATCGCCAACCTGCCGCGCGCCACCTCGATGATGGGCGTGCCGACCTTCTACACCCGCCTGCTGGACGATCCGCGCTTCACCCGCGAGCTGACCGGGCACATGCGGCTCTTCACCTCGGGCTCGGCGCCGCGTCTGGCCGAGACGCACCGCGCATTCACCGAACGGACCGGCCACGCCATCCTTGAACGCTATGGCATGACCGAGACTAACATGAACACCTCGAACCCGTACGACGGCGAGCGCCGTCCGGGCACGGTCGGCTTCCCGCTGCCGGGGGTCGAACTGAAGATCACCGATGCCGAGACCGGGGCCGAAGTGCCGAAGGGCGAGGCCGGCATCATCGAGGTGCGCGGTCCGAACGTGTTTCAGGGCTACTGGCGGATGCCGGAGAAGACGAAGGCCGAGTTGCGCGACGACGGTTTCTTCATCACCGGCGACATTGGCGAGATCGACCCGGACGGTTACCTCACCATCGTCGGCCGGGCCAAGGACCTCATCATCTCGGGCGGCTACAATATCTATCCCAAGGAGGTCGAGCTGGTTCTCGACGAACAGCCCGGCGTCCTGGAAAGCGCGGTCGTCGGCGTGCCGCATCCAGATTTCGGCGAAGGCGTGGTGGCCGTCCTGGTCGCCCGCCCGGGCGCGGCGATCGATCCCGAGGCGATCCGTTCAGGCATCGCAAGTCGGCTGGCGAAGTTCAAGCAACCGAAGGCTATCGAGATCGTTCCGGCCCTGCCACGCAACACGATGGGCAAGGTCCAGAAGAACCTTCTGCGCGACGACTACGCCACCCTGTTCCAGGGCAAGTGAGCGGGTCGGTTACGGAAAGGGCAAATTCGGGTCTGTCGGCGGACATGGGCGCTTCTGTGCATTGGGCAATCCAGCCATCGCACAAAGCGTCAACCTCACGCAACCCGCGTGCGTGCGGCCCGGCTCGTCCCGATCAGATGACCGCCTTCTCGAGGAACGGCCGGCCCGAGAGCACCCTCTCGTAGCCCACTTCGCTCAGGTC
>JBNLCA010000442.1:0-2258 GCA_050303575.1 Paracoccaceae bacterium | reverse complement strand
TGTGCCGGAAATACTCCGGGGGAGTCGCCCGTCAGGGCGACGGTGGCAGCGCCCCCAGCCGAAGCGAAGCGGAGGCTACCGGTAACTTCCGGCGCAAAGAGCCGGCCACCGAAAGTGCCGCGCGTCAGGGCAGCCACCGGGCGCTAAACGGCCTCGACCGACAGGACGACCGGTAACCGACCGTTCCTGACCACGAAGAACCGGTAGCCGCGACCCTCCTCCAGCGCCGCGAACTGCTCAGGGCTCTCAAGCTGGAAGGTCCGGCCCCCCACGGTCACGAGATAGGCAGTGCCGAGCTTCCGTTCAGGCGACCCGACTTCCTTCTCGCGCAGCCGAACCGGTCCCTCGATCCGGCTCACACGTCCGGCGGCAAGGTCGCGCCCCTGACTATGCACCTTTGCCAGAACCAGGGCAAAAAGACCCGCAAGGCCCGCAGCGAACCCCAGAAGGACGGGCCGGGCCTTGTCGATGCCCGGCATCGATGCGGTGAGCGCGAAGACGAGCGCGCCGAGCGCCATCAGGCCGAAGACGATCAGGGCGACGCGGCTCGCGCGGCGGTGGAGACGGGCGAATGCCGCCACACGTTCGGCCTGGGCGGGGGACAGGCGGCCCTGCCGGTTCACCGCGAGCTCTTCCGGCGTAAATCCGAACCCCTGCGCGAGCCGGTCGCTCATCGCCCCGGACACCGGATCAGACCAGGAGCCGGGTGCCGTCATGCCCCGACACCACCGCCGTCACGATGGCGCCTTCAGGCTGGTCCGCAGCGAAGGCGACCTCGGCGAACTGCTCGGTCCGGCCCATGCGGGGCGCTTCCAGAAGCACCCGGTGCGTGCGCCCCCGCTGCCCGGCGAGGTGCCGCGCAACGGCCGCCTCGCCAGCCGCGCGCAGACGGGCGGCGCGGGCCTTGATGTCCGGCCCGGGCACCTGCGGCATCCGGGCTGCCGGCGTGCCCCGCCGCGCCGAATAGGGAAAGACGTGGAGCCAGGTGAGGCCGCAGTCATCCACCAGCCTGAGCGAGTTCTGGAACATCGCCTCGCTCTCGGTCGGGAAGCCGGCAATGATGTCGGCGCCGAACACCATGTCGGGCCGCAACGTCCGGGCCTCCTCGCAGAACCGGATCGCGTCGTCGCGCAGGTGGCGGCGCTTCATCCGCTTAAGGATCAGGTCGTCGCCATGCTGGAGGCTCAGATGCAGATGTGGCATCAGCCGCGGCTCGGTGGCGATCGCCTCCATCAGCGCGGGGTCCGCCTCGATGGAATCGATCGAGGAGATGCGCAGGCGCGGCACCGTCGTCAGCTTCAGGATCCGCCTCACCAGGTCACCCAGCCGCGGTTCGCCCGGCAGGTCGGCGCCCCACGAGGTGAGGTCCACCCCAGTCAGCACCACCTCGTTGAAGCCCCGGTCCACCAGCCGCGAGATCTGCTCGACCACCACGCCCGCCGGAACCGAGCGCGAGTTTCCCCGGCCGTAGGGGATGATGCAGAAGGTGCAGCGGTGATCGCAGCCGTTCTGCACCTGGACATAGGCGCGGTGCCGGCCAAAGCCGTCGATCAGGTGGCCCGCCGTCTCCTTCACCGACATGATGTCGTCGACCTGCACCCGCTCGGTCCGGCCGATGAAATCGGGGCCGAAGGCCGCCCAGGTCTCGGGACGCATCTTCTCGGCATTGCCGATGACGCGGCTGACCTCGGGCATGGCGGCGAATGTTTCGGGCTCGGTCTGGGCGGCGCAGCCGGTGACGATCAGCACCGCGTCCGGGTTGTCCCGGCGCAGCTTGCGGATCTCCTGCTTGGCCTTGCGCACCGCCTCGGCCGTCACCGCGCAGGTGTTCACCACCACCGCGCCCTCGACGCCATGCGCGGCGGCCAGCTCCTTCATCGCCTCGGTCTCGTAGGCGTTGAGCCGGCAGCCGAGCGTCGCGAAGACCGGAGGGCGCTGCGGCGCGTTCATCGTGCCGACGCCAGGAAGTCGGCCGCGATCGCGCCCTCGAAGACATAGGCGACCGGGCCCGAGAGCCAGACGCCATCGTCGCGCCAGTCAACCTCGAGAACCCCGCCGTCGACGTCGATCGTCACCCGCCGGCCGGTGAGGTCCCGCCGGTGCGCGGCCACGGCGACGGCGCAGGCGCCCGAGCCGCAGGCAAGGGTGATGCCGGTGCCGCGTTCCCACACCCGCATCCGGACCCGGTCGGCGCCGGTCACTTCCACGTACTCGACGTTCGTCGCTTCGGGGAAGAGCGGGTCATGCTCGCGCGCGGC
>JBNLCA010000441.1:0-2026 GCA_050303575.1 Paracoccaceae bacterium | reverse complement strand
GGCCGGGTGCCAGTCCTGGGTCAGGACCTTGACCTCGAACTCGCCCATCAACGCGTTGATCCCGGCAACGATCTCATCGCCCTCCGCCACAGCCAGCGCGCCGCCGGGGCAGAAATCGTTCTGGACGTCGATCACGATCAGTGCGTCGGTCGCGGGGCGCATGGGCAGTCTCCTTTGCCCGCAAGGTGCGGCACGGCGGCCGGGGCGTCAACATCGGCCCGTTGACCCGGCTACGAAGCGGAATAGGGTGGTGCGATGTTCGAATTCCTGCGCCGACTTCTTTCTCGACCGGACTTTGTGGCGGACATGCCGGCAACGGCCAGCGCGCCCTATCGCATCTTCACGACCGCCCACGACGAGGAAGTCGACGCCGGTGCCCTTCTTGCCGCAGACGAGGGCGCACAAAGGGACCGGGCAGTAGGTGCACGAGCCGTTCTGGAAAGGTACAGGGCATCGCACGCCGCCGAACGCACCTCGCTGCAAGAGGCCGCGGCGCTGGCTGCCGAACGCATCCTTCCGGAGGTTGCGTCCGGCGCCTTGTCCGTGACGGTCCTCATCGATCACTCCGGTTCGCTGCGCGGCGAACCGGCCTTCCTCGCCGCGCAGGTCGCCGAGGCCGCGCATCAGATTGCCTTCAAGCTGCGATTGCCCTGCGAGGTCCTCGGCTTCACGACGGTCGACTGGAAGGGCGGCGCGCCACGCAGGGACTGGATCGCCGCCGGACGCCCCGCCGATCCCGGACGCCTCTGCCCCTTGCGCCACATCGTATACACTGCCTTCGATAGCCCCGCCGGTCGCTTCGACGACACCGCCCATGCGATGTTTCTGGAAGGCATCCTTAAGGAGAACGTCGACGGCGAAGCCCTTCTCTGGGCCGCCGGGCGGGCGCGAAAGGCCGCGACCCGGCGGCATCTGATTATGGTCCTGTCGGACGGCGCGCCGGTGGACGATTCCACCTTGGAAGCGAACCCGCCCGAGATCCTTATCAATCACCTGCGTCTGGTGATCAGTGGGCTGGGCGCCGACCCCGCGATCCGCCTTTGCGCGGTGGGCCTGAATTACAGAGTCGGGCGACTCTACGACGCTGCCGCGCAGGTTAGTGAGGTCGGCGATGTCGAGGCGACCGTCGTCCCGTTCCTGACCGAGCAAATCCGCCTTGCGACGTCGGACCTCAGATCAGCCCCGCCCGCCGGAAGAGCGCCTTGACGTCGGTTTCCGGACGGGGGCCGAGGTGGCTGATGACTTCGGCCGCCGCGACGCAGCCCATCCGGCCGGCCTTTTCCAGCGTCTGGCCGGTCGCGAGGCCGTAGAGGTACCCGGCAGCGAACTGGTCGCCGGCACCCGTGGCGTCCACCGGCACGACGCGGTGGACCGGGACGGTGACCCGCTCGCCCTCGCGGATCAGGATCGCGTCGTTGCCCGAACGGGTGCAGGCGATGGTGCCGCAGTCGGCCGCCGCCATGTCGAGGACGACGTCGAGGTCTTCGCTCTGGTAGAGCGAGGTCCATTCGTGCTCGTTGCCGATGACGTAGTCGAGGCTCTTCACCAGCCGTCGGAAGTCGTCTCTGTGGCGATCGACGCAGAACGGATCGGACAGCGAGATCCCGGCCTTGCCGCCGCCCCGGTGGCAGGCCTCGTTCGCCTTGAGGAACGCCGCCTTGCCGTGGTCCTTGTCGAAGAGATAGCCCTCGAGGAAGAGATAGTCGGCATTCTCGGCGACCTCGAGCGGCACATCCTCGGTCCCGAGTTCCGCCGAGATGCCGAGATAGGTGTTCATCGACCGCTCGCCATCGGGCGAGACGAAGATCATCGAGCGCGAGGTCGGCAGCTCGCCCCCCTTCACCGGCTTGTTCGGGAAATCCGTCCCTTCGAGCGCCAGCGCCTTTTCGTAGAACCGGCCCAGCGCGTCGTCGCGGACACGGCCGATGAAGGCCGTCGTCAGCCCCAGGTTGCCGAGGCCCGCGATCGTGTTCGCCACCGACCCGCCCGGCGCCTCGGTCCGTTCCTTCATCGCGGCATAGAGCAC
>JBNLCA010000440.1:0-4112 GCA_050303575.1 Paracoccaceae bacterium | reverse complement strand
CTGGCTCTTGATCAATCTCCAGCGCCACTCGGACCACCACTACAAGCCCGACCGCCGCTTCCCGCTCCTGCAGACCTACGCCGAGGAGGAAGCGCCGCTCCTGCCCTACGGCTATCCCCTGATGACCATGCTGGCGATGGTCCCACCGCTCTGGCGGCGCTACATGAACCCGAAGGTGCGTGCCTGGCGACGGCAGTTCTATCCCGATATCGAGGACTGGGCGCCCTACAACCGAGGCGACCTGCCGCTTCCGAAAGGGTCGTGAGCCGACGCTATCCTGGCAACTTCTTGCCCGCCTCGCGCCATTGCTTCGCAAGGTTAGGCGGGTCGTTCAGGGACGCCTTCAGGGCCGCCACCTCGGCAGCGAGATGCTTGTCCAGCGCCTTCTTCGCCGCCGCATGGGCCGCCGGGGGATCCTTGTAATCCGACCCACAGCCCCAGGAATAGCGGCCATCTTTTTTCCCCGAGATGCTGTCCTTCCAGTACCAGTACTCGGTGCAGGCCACGTCGCCGCCGCCCGAGGGGCTGCAATGATGCCACTTGAGGATCTCGCCCTTGTTGCGCGCCTTCGAGACCTTGGGCCAAGTCTCCTCGCTTTGCTTGGCATAGTCGGCGAAGGTCCCGGCCGAGGGCGCCTCGCCGACGATGCCCAGCTTGTTCCTCTGGATCGCGATCTCCTGCAGCATCGACAGGTGCGCGGTCGCGCCGTACTGGAAAACCGCGAGGCCGCTCATCGCATAGCGGTCGGGCATCAGCGTCGCGACCATCTTGTACATCTCGTCCGACTGGTGCTGGAGCCGGCCCAGCAACTCCTTCGAGACGCCGGACTTCTTCTTCTCGGGCTCGTACTCGTTCTTGACGAACCGGACCACGCCCTCGAACTGGCCCGAAAGCTCGTCAATCGTCTGCCGCGTCAGCTCGTCCTTCACGATCTTGCGGATCTGCTCGAATACCTGGACGAAATAGGGCGGCATCTTCTCGGGGAAGAGTTCGTCCAGAATGGCGCTTCCCAGCATCTGGGCCAGTGCCTTGGCGGCATCGATCAGGATCGCCGGAACCGCGCCGAGCGGCTGCGCCTCGGGGTCCGTTTCGTCGTCGCGGCCGGGGGGCATGATGCGGATGCCGCCTGGCACGATCGTCACGCCGGGGAAGAAATAGCAGGTCTCCGCCCGGCTGGTGCGTCGCAGAAGGACGGCCGTGCCTTTCGCGTAGCTGCCGAAGGGTGCGCCGAGAATTGAATAGCGTTCCTCCTCGACCGTTTCACCCGCCAGCAGCGGCGCCGTGGCGGCGATATAGTCCTGCGCCTCGGCCTTTAGCTTCGCCACCTGCGACGCCTGCTCGGCGGTCGGAGTCGGCAATTCGCTCTCGCTCAGGATCGCCGGTTTCGCCGAGATCGAGGAAATCGCGCCGGTCAGCGCGATCGTGTCGGTGTCGGGAAAGGCTTTCGTGAGGCTCGCCGACAGGTCCGACGCGTAGCTCGCGCGGGATCCGTCTTTGGTATCCATAACTATGAAATGCATGGCTGACGATGTCGCGATTGATTACGTTACGTCAACAATTAATCGCCCAGCCTCGGGATTTCGCGGTCGCCTGACGACCGGGCACTCAATGAAAAAAGCCCCGCCGTTGGGCAACGGCGGGGCCAGTGTTAGTGCCGTGGTTGGGCCACAGGCACCGGCGGTAACTCAACTCATCCCATCCCGCCTAACTCGTTCCGGATCTGCTGGCGCAGCGCGTCGATCGGCACCAGTTGGCCCTCGCGCTTGAAATGCCAGTAGGTCCAGCCATTGCACGATGGCGCGCCTTCGTAGGCCGCCCCGACCTGGTGGATCGATCCGGTCACGTCGGCACCGACCAGCGTTCCGTCGGCGCGGACCTTGGCGGCCTTGCCGCGCGCGTTGACCAGCGTCTCGCCCGGCCGCAGCATCCCGCGCTCGACCAGGACGCCAAAGGCGACCCGGGGCTCGGCGCGTTTCGACGTGGTCGTCTCGAGCGCTTCGCGGTCCAGCCTTCGCACCTTGTCCAGCCGCTTCTCGGCCGCCTTGCGGTAGCCGGCCTCGCGCTCGATCCCGATCCAGTCGCGGCCGAGCATCTTGGCGACGGCGCCGGTCGTGCCGGTGCCGAAGAACGGGTCCAGGACCACGTCGCCGGGGTTGGTCGTCGCGATCAGAACGCGGTGGAGCAGGCTTTCGGGCTTCTGCGTAGGATGCGCCTTTTGGCCGCCGGCGTCCTTCAGGCGCTCGTGTCCGGTGCAGAGCGGCAGTGTCCAGTCCGAGCGCATCTGGATCCCCTCGTTCAGGGCCTTCAGCGCTTCGTAATTGAACGTGTATTTCGACCCTTCCGACTTCGAGGCCCAGACCAGCGTCTCGTGCGCGTTGGTAAAGCGCTTGCCGCGGAAGTTCGGCATCGGGTTGGTCTTGCGCCAGACGACATCGTTCAGAAGCCAGTAGCCGGCGTCCTGCATGGCCGAGCCGACGCGGAAGATGTTGTGATAGGATCCGATGACCCAGATCGCGCCGTTCGGCTTGAGGATCCGGCGTGCCGACTTGAGCCAGGCGCGCGTGAACTTGTCGTAGGCCTTGAAGCTGGCGAACTGGTCCCAGTCATCGTCGACCGCATCGACCTTGGAATTGTCGGGCCGGTGCAGCTCGCCCTTGAGCTGCAGGTTGTAAGGCGGGTCAGCGAAGATCAGGTCGACCGAGCCTTCCGGCAGCCCGTCCATGACCTCGATGCAGTCGCCCGCAAGGATTGTGTTCAGCGGCAGCGCCCCCGCGCCCCGTCCGGTCTTCTTCGTCATCGTCTGCCTCGTCCCCGGGCCTTGTCGCCGGCCGCTTGGTGTTGGGCAGAGGATGAGTCAAACCTGATTCGCGGTCAAATTCTTTATTGAATCAACGACTTATAGTTTCTTCTTGATACAAGATATTGTGCACTGGCCGGAACGACCGCCTATGGTGTGGGGTTATCCCCAGATTTGTGAGAGCCGCGAGATGGGCTTTGCTGCCGTAGCCCGCGTTCGTCTCCCAGCCGTAGCCGGGGTACTGTTGCGCCAAGTCCACCATGATGCGATCGCGCATCACTTTTGCCACGATCGAGGCCGCCGCGATGGACTGCGACAGGCTGTCGCCCCTGATCAGAGGCCTTGCGGCACAGGCCAGATCGCGCGGCAGTAGGTTGCCGTCGATCAGCGCGAAGTCGACAGGACCGACGGCGGCGATGGCGCGGCACATGGCCAGGTGCGATGCGCGCAGGATGTTCAGCCGGTCGATTTCCTCGACCGTGGCCTCGCCGGTGCCAACCTCGGCGCGCGCCCTGATCTCGGCGTCCAGCCGGTCGCGGGCGCGGGCCGTCAGCTTCTTTGAATCGTCCAGCCCCTCGGGAAGATCGTCGGGATTCAGCCGCACGGCCGCTGCGATGACCGGTCCGGCGAGAGGTCCGCGCCCCACCTCGTCGACGCCGACGACAAAGGCATGGCCACGGGTGATGAGGTCGGTCTCGCGCGTGAAATCCGGCATGGCGCAACCGAATCCGATCGCGGCGCTGCCCGCAAGGAAAAAGGGCGGGAGGATTTCTCCTCCCGCCCAAGGTGGCGTGGACCAGGTTGCGGGGGACGATCCACGCTACTGCCGTCAGGCGCCGGGTCAGCGGCGCCTGGCCTCAACCCTGTAACCGTGCTCGCGGAGGCATCGCGAGCCGAAGACGGTGCGCCGGCCGCGCTCCGTCCAAACGTCGAATTCGCACCGGTTGGGCAGCCGGTTCACCCGGACGCCCTCGCGTTCAAGGCACCGCTCGCCGAAGACTTCGCGCCGGCCCTGGCGGGTCCGGACCTCGAACTCGCAGCGCGCGGGAAGCGCGTAACGGCGATGCGGCGGACGGCCCCAGCCCGGATCGACCGGGTTGTGCGGCCCGTGCGTCGTCTCGTCGTTGCGATCCCTGTTCTTGTCGATCGCATGGACCACGACGCCGAGCGCGATTGCGCCCAGGAGGAGCTTGGCAACGTCGTCGGAATCCGCGGCGGCGGGGGTCGCCGTCAGGGGTCCGATGGCCAGCGCCGCGGCCAGAGCGGTCGTGATGAGGGTCTTGCGGATCATGTCCTGTCCTTTTCTTTCTCTCAT
>JBNLCA010000439.1:0-8610 GCA_050303575.1 Paracoccaceae bacterium | reverse complement strand
CCCGATCAGGTTCAGCGCCCCGGCGATCGGCCGGCCGTGGCGCAGCGCGAGGACCAGCAGAACGTCGTCGGCCATCGTCTCGTGCAGGTGGTCGAAGAAGGCGCGCTTCAGGTACGGTCGGCCCCATTTGCGTGAGCCGGTGTCCTGGTAGAAGGCCCAGAACGAGGCCCAGTGCCTGGGTTCGAGCTCGGCCCCGGTCAGCCGCACGATCTCGCCTCCGAAGCGCCGCGCCGTCTCGCGCTCCTTGCGGATGTTCTTGCGCTTGCGCGAGGACAGGTCGGCAAGGAAGTCATCGAACGTCGCGTAGCCCCGGTTCGCCCAGTGGAACTGCTGCGAGGCGCGGGTGAGAAGCCCCATCTCGGCGCCGGCCGCTGTCTCGTCCTCGGTGCAGAAGGTGACGTGGAGCGACGAAAGGCCGTGCCGCCCGGCAAGTTCCAGCGCCCCCTGCACGAGGGCCGCGCGGCCCAGCGCCTCGTAGCCTGGCCGGGTCAGCAGCCGCCGCCCGGTGACCGGCGTGAAGGGCACGGCGATCTGGAGCTTGGGGTAATAATGCCCACCCGCCTGTTCCCAGGCATGGGCCCAGTTATGGTCGAAGACATACTCGCCCTGGCTGTGGCTCTTGGCGTAGAGCGGCGCCACCGCGATCGCCTCGCCACCCAGCCGCGCGACGAGGTGATGCGGCTCCCATCCGGTGCCGGGGCCGACCGAGCGACTATCTTCCAGCGCCTTGAGGAACCGGTGCGTGGTGAAGGGATCGATGGGCCGGCCGTCCGCTGCCTCCGGGCAGGCGCAGCCATCCCATTCGGCGGGGTCGATCTCCGCGATATGCGGATGAATCTCGATCTGGAGGGCTTCGTCGTCCATGTCGGGTAGCCATGTCCGGTGGCTGGCTCTCTAAGGTGCGCCGACAGGCGGCAGGGTCAAGGGGTCCGCGCGGCGTATCCCTCGAACGTGAAGTTATGCGCGACCTTCCGCGCCTCAGCCTCGGCGGCGGGGCTGCGGATGGTCCAGCACAGGATCTTCGCGCCCGCGCGCTTGAGGTCGGCGACCCTGCGGCGGCCGAGGTCGGGCGCCTCGTGCGAGATGAAGCTGGCGCCAACCCGGTCGTAGTCGGCAATCGCCCTGAGCTGATCGCGGGTTTCGGCCGGAAGATCGGGCCAGGATTTCGCGTGGTAGGCCGAGGTGGTGAGCCCGCGCGGCACCTCCGGCACGGCCTTCGCCAGCGCGGCGACCGAGTGGGGGTTGAAGGACATCACCGCGACCGGCCCCCCGTAACCGTCAAGGTCTTTCGCGACGGCGCGCTCGAGCCGCCCGACCTTCGGCCCCATCGCGCCATCCTGGTCCTTGATCTCGATGAGAAGCGCCGCGCGCCCCGCCACAAGCGCCAGCATCTCGGCCAGTGTCGGAATGGTCTCGGCTGTTCCCCTCAGTGCGATTCGGCCCAGCGCGGCCGCGGTGCGGTCGTGGACCGGGCCGGTTTCCGTGGTCAGCCGGTCGAGGTCGTGGTCGTGGAAGACCATCGCCTTGCCGTCCTTCGACAGCTGCACGTCGCACTCGATTCCGTAGCCCGCCGCGATCGCCGCGCGGAAGGCGGCGCGCGAGTTTTCCGGTCGGCCGGCGGCGCGGTCGTGAAAGGCACGATGGGCGAGCGGCGCGGTCAGGAACGCCTCGGGCAGCGGGCTCATCGGACCTGGAAGATCCCTTCGATCTCGACGGCGACGCCGAGCGGCAGGCTCGCCGCGCTGACCGCCGAACGGGCGTGCCGACCGGCGTCGCCCAGGATCGCGACCAAGGTGTCCGAGGCGCCGTTGATCACTTTGGGCTGGTCGGTGAAGTCCGGGGTCGAGTTGACGAAGCCGGTCAGCTTGACGACGCGGACGAGGCGGCCGAGGTCGCCGTCGCAGGCCGCCCAGACCTGCGCAAGGAGCGAGAGCGCGCAGGCCTTCGCGGCGGCGGCGCCGTCCTCGACCGAGAGGCCCTCGCCCAGCTTGCCGCGGATCGGCCCGCCGGGCCCCTGCGAGATCTGGCCCGAGACGTAGAGGGTGTCACCCGCGCGCACGAAGGGTACGTAGTTCGCTGCCGGCGCGGGGGCCTCGGGGAGGGTCAGTCCCAGTTCCACAAGTTTCGCCTCGATCGCGGTCATCTGCACCTCCCTCGTGTCGCCGCGACGCTAGACCATCGTACCGGCAAGTGGAACGGACTTCTGCCTCCCGTCGGCGCGGATTCCCGCGCTCCGCACCGTCCCTCGCCGGAAATTCTTCGTTTGCTTCCGCTTCGCTTGAATGGGGGCGCTGCCCCCGTCGCCCTGACGGGCGACTCCCCCAGAGTATTTTCGGCACAAGGAAGCAGGCTGACGCTCCAAGTGGCTCTTTTGGTCTCAAATATTCTCGGGGGTGAATTGAGCCGCAGGCTCAAGAGGGGGCAGACAGCCCCCCTTTTCTGCCGAGGCGAAGCCGAGGCCGCCGAACGCCCCGCCCCGCAGCGCATTCCGGCGGAGGTTCCCGGAACTGGGGTAGGGCAAGCCGCCGGACGCGCGGTCAGCTTTCGCGGAAGGCGCGCTGGAAATAGACGGCGAGCGGGCGGATCAGGTATTCGAGCGGGCTGCGGTCCGACGTCCTGATGAAGGCTTCGACCGGCATGCCTGGGACCAGCGCCAGGCCCGCGAGCTTGTCGATCTCGCCCTCGGCCAGCACGATCTCGGCGCGGTAGAAGGTTTGCCCGGTCTTTTCGTCGGCGAAGGCGTCGGCCGAGACGCGGCGGACCTCTCCGGAAATCTCGGGCGTGGTGCGCTGGTCGAAGGCGGGGAACCGAAGCGTCACCGGCTGACTGACATGGACCTGGTCGATGTCGATCGCCGGCACTCGGCTCGAGATGACGAGCGGCCGGTCCTGCGGCACGATGAACATCACCGGCTCGGCCGGCCGGACCACCGCGCCCGGCCCGAAGACCTGGAGCCCGTAGACAACCCCCGCGACGGGCGCCCGGATCTCGAGCCGCGAGAGCTTCGTCTTCAGCGCGCGCCGTCGTTCGGCCAGTTCCAGCTCGCGGTACTGCAGGTCCCGCAGCTGGGTGATCGCCTCCTCGCGGACCGTGGTACCGACCTTCAGGACCTCGATCTCGATCTCGGTGATGCGCTCCTGCGCCTGGCCCTCGCCGGCAACAAGCTCGCCGAGCCGGCCCGCCAGGTTCGCCTGCTCGCGTTCCAGTGCCAGCACCCGGCTTGCCTGCGCGAGGCCACGGTCGAGGAGCGACTGCTGGTCCGCAAGCTCGCCGGCGATCAGCCCGATCTGCGTCTTCAGTGCCGTCTGCTGCGCCCGGATCCCCTCGATCTGTGTCTCGATCTGGGTGCGCTTCTTGCCCAGCTGCTCGGTCTCGGCGGCGACCGAGGCGGCGCGCGCCTCCATCAGCCGGACCTGGCCGTCCATCTGTTCGGCGACCTCGGGACGGGTGGCGGCCGCTTCAACGAGTTCCGGGTCAAAGCTGATCTCCGGCAAGCCGTCGCGTTCCGCGTCAAGCCGGCCGCGCCGCGCCATGATCTCGAAGAGCTGGCCCTCGACGATGGCAAGTTCCGAGGCGAGCGTCGTTCCGTCGAGCCGCACCAGAATCTGATCGCCTGCGACCATGTCGCCCTCGCGCACCAGGAGCTCGGCGACCTGGCCGCCCTCGATATGCTGGACCGCCTGACGGTTCTGCTCGACCTCGATCAGGCCGGGTGCGACGACCGCCCCCGAGATCGAGGCGAAGGTGGCCCAGCTGCCGAAGCCGCCGACAAGGACGGCAAGCGCCAGGTAGCCCAGGATCAGCGGCATGCGCGCGGTGATGCGACGCTCGCTCATGACACGCCCCCCGGCGCGGCGCGGCGCAGCTGCTTGTGGTTCGCCACCGTCTCCTTCAGCACCTGGTCGCGCGGGCCGAAGGCGCGGCGGGCGCCGTTCTCGATGACAAGGAGGAGGTCGCATTCCTGGATCGCGGCGGGCCGGTGCGCCATGATGATGACCGACTTGCCCTCGGCCTTGAAGGTCCGGATCGCCTCGTTCAACGCCTCGGAGCCGGTGTTGTCGAGGTTCGAGTTCGGCTCGTCCAGCACCAGCATCACCGGATCGCCGTAGAGCGCTCGTGCCAGGCCGATGCGCTGGATCTGGCCGCCGGAGAGCCGCCCGCCGTTCGCGGTGACCCTGGTGTCGTAGCCGTCCGGGAAGGCCACGATCATCTCGTGCGCGGCGGCACGCTTGGCCGCCTCGACGATGGCCGCGTCGTCGGCATCGGGGTCGAGCCGCGCGATGTTCTCGGCGATGGTGCCGTCGAACAGGCTGACCCGCTGCGGCAGGTAGCCGATCAGCCGGCCGAGCACGTCGGGATCATACTGGTCGAGCGATATGCCATCGAGCCTCATGCGTCCGGCCGATGGCCGCCAGACCCCGCAGATCGCCCGCGCGAGCGAGGACTTCCCGGCCCCCGAGGGGCCGATCACGCCCATCGCCTGGCCCGGCTCCATCGCGAACGACATCATCCTGAGCGCGGCCATCTTCTCGCCCGGCGGCACGATCATCAGCCCCTCGGCGTCGAGCTTCGCGGCCGGGCGCGGAAGCTGCGTGCGCTTCGGTTCCTCGCCGACCTGGGTCAGGAGCGCGGCCAGCGCCTTCCAGCCGTTCGTACCCTGCTGTACCAGCTCCCACTGGCCGACCGCCATCTCGATCGGCGCCAGCGCCCGGCCGAGGAGGATCGACGAGGCGATGATGGCGCCCGCCGTCACCTGGCCCTGAAGGACGAGATAGGCACCGAGGCCGAGCATCCCCGATTGCAGCAGCAGCCGGATCGTCTTTGTCGCGGCGGAGAAGAGCCCGGTCCGGTCGCCCGCCGAGGTGGTCGCCCGAAGCGCCTTGAGGCGCATCGCCTCCCACCGCGCGAACGCAGCGCCCTGCATGCCGAGGCTTTTCACGGTCTCCGCCTCGACGCGGATCTGTTCGGCGATGCGGTCGGCTTCCTGCGTGAGGCCAAGCGCGGCGCGTCCCGGAGTGCGGGTGACCAGCTGGTTGATCACGGTGATCAGGATGAGCACCGCGCCGCCCACCACCGCCAGCATGCCGAGCCAGGGATGGAACACGAAGATGCCAAGAAGGAAGATCGGGGTCCACGGCAGGTCGAACAGCGCCAGAAGGACCGGCGACGAGACGAGACGCTGAACCGAATCGAGGTCGCGCAGACTTCCGCTGCGGGCGCCGGGCGCGGTGTCCTGCAACACCGCCGAGCGCCGCATGACCGCGCCGAAGACCCGGCCGTCGAGCGCGGCCCGCAGACGCAGGGCGACACGCCCCATGACCCGGCCGCGGGCATAGTCGAGTATGCCCATCATCCCGTAGAGGAAGACCATCAGCAGGACGAGCGCCAGCAGAGTCTCCTCGGACCGCGAGCCCAGCACGCGGTCGTAGACCTGCAGCATGAACATCGGCCCGGTCAGCATCAGCAGGTTGACGAAGACGCTGAAAATTCCGGCCGACAGGATCAGCCCCCGGCTCTGCCGCCGCGCGGCCGCCAGTTCCGCCGTTCCCTGCTGGAGATTCGGTGCCCTCATGGCGGTCTGTCGCCTTTTCCCCTCGTCAGGGTTCAATGTCCGGATTCGGGGCTGATCTTGCGCCGCGCATCGGTTATGTGTCGAAAACTACGAAGAACATGTTGAGAATGCCATTGCGAACTGTTGCTGCCCTGATGCTTCTTGCGCTCGCTGCCTGCGGTCCCGCGCCGCCGGCCACGGGAATCAACGATCCCTTTGAAGAGCACAACCGCCGCGTTCACGAGATGAACAAGAGCCTCGACAGCGCCTTCGTGCGCGGCGGGGCCGAAGGTTACGGCGCGGCGGTGCCGCGTCCGCTGCGGCGCGGCGTGTCGAACTTCGTGAACAACATCGACATGCCGCGAATGGTGGTGAACGACCTTCTGCAGGGCAAGATCGAGGATGCCGGGGCGAACACGTTCCGGTTCCTGATCAACTCGACCTTCGGGCTGGGCGGGCTTCTCGACGTGGCGGGCGACGGCGGGCTAACCGCACGCGACACCGATTTCGGCGAGACGCTGCATGTCTGGGGCTTCAACGAAGGTCGCTACATGGAGCTGCCGGTCATCGGTCCGTCGACCGAACGTGACGCTGCCGGCAAGGTTGTGGACCTGTTCCTCAACCCGTTGAAATACCCGATGACGGGCGAGCAAAGGGCGGGGGTCTTCGTGCTCGGCTTCGCATCGCGGCTCAGTGATCGTGACCAGTTCTCGCAAACGATCGATTCGATCCTATATGAAAGCGCGGACAGCTACGCACAGGCACGGCTGCTGTACCTGCAAAACCGGAGGTTCCAGCTGGGGGGCGAGGGAACCTTCGACAATTTCGACCCTTATGAAGACGTCTACTCTGATCCCTACGAGGACCCCTACTATGACCCGTACGACGATCCCAACGCCCCGTAAGCATAGTCGCCGCGCCGTTGTCGCTGGCGCCGGAGCGCTCGGTCTTCTGGCCGTCCTGCCGCGTCAGGCCGCGGCGCTCACCGTCGGCCAGGCGCGATCCTTGGTCGACGCCGTCGTGGCCGACATCAACTCGGTCATCAACTCGGGCAAGTCCGAGGCCGGCATGATCCGTGACTTCGAGCGCATCTTCGCGACCTATGCAGATGTGCCGACGATTGCCCGAAGCTGCCTCGGCCCCGCTGCGCGAACCGCATCTTCCGGTCAGCTGCGCGCCTACACGCAGGCTTTCCAGGGCTACATCGCCCGCAAGTACGGCAAGCGCTTCCGCGAGTTCCGCGGCGGCCGGATCGAGGTCAATGATGCCCGTCCGGTGCGAAACTATTACGAGGTGATTTCGACCGCCCATCTTCGCGGTCAGTCGCCGTTCGAGGTGCGGTTCCTTGTCTCGGACCGGTCGGGCCGGAACCTCTTCTTCAACCTGCTGATGGAGGGCATCAACATGCTCTCGACCGAGCGGACCGAGATCGGCGCGATGCTGGACCGCGAGCGCGGAAACATGGACGGCCTGATCGCCGCGCTTCAGCGGGCGGGCTGATCTTCCCAACAAGATGAGGAAGGCCGGGCACTTGCCCGGCCTTTTCTGTTTGCCGTTAGCGGTTCCGCAGGGCGTCCTCGATCATCTGCTTGAGGATCTGTTCGGCGAGGTCCTCGGTCCGCTGCGCCGAATCGGGAGGCACCTCGGGCAGGCCGGGGATCAGGCCAGGGGGCAGGTCAATGCCCGGTATGACCTCGGTTCCCGTCGGCTGGGCAAGCTGGTCGAACGTCACCTGCTGCGGCTCGATCATCGGCAGGGGCCGCACCGGCACGCCCTCGTTGATGCGGACCATCACCTCGTGGAAGATCTCGGCCGGAAGGCCGCCGCCGGTGACGTTGCCGCCCATCGGCGTGTTGTCGTCGTTGCCCATCCAGACGCCGACCACGTAGTCGGCGGTAAACCCGATGAACCAGGCGTCGCGATAGGACGAGGTCGTGCCGGTCTTGCCGGCGACTTGCCGGTCGGGCAGCCGCGCCCGTCCGCCGGTGCCGTGATCGACGACCTGCTTCATCATGTAGACAAGTTGCTGCGCCGCGGCCTCCGAGATTACCCGGTCGCCCATACCGCCGGCCTGGCCTATTAGCGGCTGGTCGTCGCCCTTCAGGCGCAGCTCGACCAAGCCATAGGGATGGACGGCGCTGCCGCCGTTCAGGATGCCGGCATATGCGCCGGTCATCTCGATCAGGGTCGATTCCGAGGCGCCCAGCGCCAGCGCCGGGCCGGCCGCCAGAGCGCTTTCGATACCAAACCGCTCGGCGATGTCGGTGACCACGTCGCGGCCGATGGATTCCGAGATCTTCACTGCCGGCACGTTGCGCGATTCCTGCAACGCCTGGATCAGCGTGATCCGGCCCTTGAACTGATGATCGTAGTTCGAGGGGCAATAGCGCGCCGAGCCGGGAACCTCGATGCACCAGGGTTCATCGACCACGAAGTCGAGCGGGCTGAAGTTCATGTCCAGCGCCGCCGCATAGACGAAGGGCTTGAAGGACGAGCCTGTCTGCCGCCGCGCGTGGGTGGCTCGATTGAAGGCGCCGGCAAGTTGCGTTTCGCGGCCACCGACCATCGCGCGCACCGCGCCGTCGGCCGACATGACCACCACGGCGGCTTCGACTACCGAGCCGTCACGCAGCTTCTCGTCGAAGACCGAGCGCAGCGCCTCTTCGGCCTGGCGCTGCATAGTCTGGTCGAAGGTGGTCTTGATGATGACGTCCTCTGTCGTCTCCTGGGTCAGAAAGTCCGGGCCGGACTCCATCACATAGTCGGCGAAGTAACCGCCCGCCTTGGCGTTGGCGGCGGCCGAGAGTTCGGCCGGATGCAGACGCGCGGTCTCGGCCTCGGTCTGGGTCAGGTAGCCCTGATCCTCCATCAGCCCGATCACCACGTTGGCACGGTCCTGGGCGCGCTGGAGGTTCGAGGTGGGCGAATAGCTCGACGGCGCCTTGAGAAGCCCCGCGAGCATCGCCGCCTCGGCCGGCGTCAGTTCCGCCGCCGACTTGCCGAAATAGCGCTGGCTTGCCGCCTCGAAGCCGCGCGATCCGGCGCCGAGATAGGCGCGG